>PWSL01000302.1 GCA_003563255.1 Desulfonatronospira sp.
GGCTCTCCCCGCACTTATTTTTTCCAATAAAACCAAGATCATTTTTAATAAAAATAAGTGCGGGGGTGCCTGTCCCCAATTGAGGCAGGCATAAAATTTTATAAGTTTCGCTGTAGTGTTACGGATTATTATAATAAGTGCGGGGAGCCAGTCCCCTTCCAGCTTAAACACCTCGGCCACCGGGGACTGTCCCCAGGCCGGTATCGGGCACCCCCCTGAATAGTTACAAGTAAGCCTGTCAAGGCAGAATCCTGACCTTGACCTTTTCGCCCCTGGCCAGTCCTTCATAGTTGGAAGGGATCCATATCAGACCATCGGCCTGGAAAACCGTCTTCAAAAGTCCGGATTTGCCAAGCACCGGGGTGGCTGTAAAGCCCTGCTCATCCTCTCCCAGCCTTACCCGCACATAATCCTTGCGTCCATATCTGGATGCCAGATTGCGCGTAAGCCTGGCCTGCACCAGGCCGGTTTCGTCTTCGTTAAAGGCATGTTGTGCACCCTGCAGGTGGTTCAAAAAGGGCAGCACCAGGACCAGCATGACCACCTGGGCCGAGCCGACCTGACCCGGCAGTCCCCAGACATATTTATTATTTATCCTGGCGAATATGGTGGGTTTGCCCGGGCTGATGGCCAGCCCATGGGCCAGGATTTCCAGGCCCTCGATGGCCTGCATGGCTTTGAGGGTGAAATCGCGCTGTCCCACTGAGCTGCCTCCCGAGATGAGCAGAACATCACTTGTTTCCAGTGCGGTTTCCAGTGCTTTCTTCAGGTCCGCCTCCCTGTCCCGGATAATCCCAAATAACCGGGGTTCAGCATTACACCCGCGCACCAGGTGCGCCAGGGCGTGGCTGTTGACGTCTCTGATACGCCCGGCCTGCATGGGGCTGGATATTTCCATAAGTTCATCTCCGGTGGAAATAATGCCTACGCCGGGGGTTTTGTAAAATAACCAACTCTTGATACCCAGGGCCGCCATCATAGCGGTATGTCTGAACCCTGCGCGTTGTCCAGTTGCAATGGCTGTATCCCCTCTGGTTACATCCTCGCCCCGGAACATGACGTTTTCCCAGGGAGCCACAGGCCTTCTTATCTCAATGGTACCAGCCCCCATTTCATGGGTATATTCCTGCATGACCACTGCATCCGAACCTTGCGGAAGCACCCCCCCGGTGACTACCCCTGCGCAACTTTCCGGGGTCATGGCAAAATCCGGTATATCACAGATGCCCAGATCCTTAATTTTTTCCAGATAGGCCGGGTTGTTTTCGGAAGCCCCGAAAGTATCTGCGGCCTTCACTGCATACCCGTCCATGCAGGACCTGTTGGTGGCCGGCAGGTCCTCAGGGGCGGTCACATCAGAAGCCAGATACCTGCCGCGGCAATGCTCAAGCTCAAGCTCTTCCTTCTCCAGGCAGGGAACTTTCTGTAATATATCAGTAAGCTCTTCAATCTGCAGGACATTGAAAAAATCATCCATAAATAACTCCGCAGGTGTTTATTATCACTACTACTCAGTCCCGTGTAACCATTCACGGGGTCCTCGGTGTTGATTACAGGCACCAGGACTGGGACTGTCCCCGAGCCACATGCAAAGGATCTGTCACGATATAAGTGTTATATTTGTCTTCTTATTGTTC
This sequence comes from Desulfonatronospira sp., assembly GCA_003563255.1. Classification (GTDB taxonomy): domain Bacteria; phylum Desulfobacterota; class Desulfovibrionia; order Desulfovibrionales; family Desulfonatronovibrionaceae; genus Desulfonatronospira. The sequence continues at coordinate 1,638 of PWSL01000302.1, forward strand.
CCACGCTCTGCGTGGGAACATTCCCCGGACGCTCCGCGTCCACAATGACCGCAGGAGCGCTCGGGCTACGCTTACACGCAGAGCGTGGGAGCGATAAACCACCAGATTATGCAAGCATTATGGAACACTTATATTATGACAAACCCAAAGCGCTGACAGATACTTCGCTGTAGTGTTACTTATCGGACCAGAAAATCCTGGACTTACGGTGGTGTAACCAGCCCAGGGGAAGGCCCCGCCAGTAGAACGGCAACATTTTGTATTCTGGTTGCAGGCAATACTCCAGACTCTGCCCGGATACCAGGGCATGGACTTCCTGAATTTCCCGGGCCTGATATCCATGGCTGTTTTTTTCCTCCAGAAAAACGCGCAACCGGGGACCTGGAACAAAACCAGGTTTTTTGATTCTGCCTGCAAAAATACCTTTAACCCTCAAACCCCGCTCAACATAAGGCAAAGCAGCATCCGGCACCAGAAAAACCTTGTCTGAAAAGGCATAAAGCCAGGTATTCAAAGGCATATTCTTTACTAGATCCCCCGGTTCCACTCTTTCCCAGGTTACAGGCGGCTTCAGTCCAATACTTTCCTGGACCCCGGCAGTTTCTAAAGGCTTTTCCAGGGCGGCCATAAAAAAACTCTGCGCTCCGGCCTGTTTTCCCTCCATACAGAGCATTCCTGCGCCAGGACTATCCAAACCGGGCAAGCCTGACTGCATCAGCAAATCCCCTGTTCTGGATGAAGGCTTCAAACTGCTTCGGCTTAAAATCCACCTCACCTGTTCCTGGTTTTCCTGTGCATTGGTGGTACAGGTAGAGTAAACCAGCCTTCCCCCGGGGGCAAGCATTAAAGCCGCCTTGTAAAGCAACCGTCTTTGCAGCACCACCAGGGGATTGATATTTTCTTTTTTCCATATCCTGGTCACAGCCGGGTTTTTCTTGACCGTTCCCCAGCCGCTGCATGGAGCATCCACCAGTATGCAGTCAAACTGGATACCTTGGGGCATTTCCTGTCCAGCATAGCAGGTACTCACAACATTGGACACATTCAATCTTTCAAGGTTGGCCCTCAAGATGCCCAGCCGGTCCCGGGAAGGATCATTGGCTATCACCAACCCGTCATCTCCTACCATTTCCGAGAGCTGAGCACTTTTGCCTCCAGGGGCGGCACACATATCCAGGACGACATTTCCAGGTGCAGGATCCAACAGGATAGCCGGCAGCATGGACGAGAGATCCTGGATGTAGATAAACCCGAAATACCAGGCCAGACTGGCTCCAAGTCCCCCAGGCGCACCTGTTTCCACCCAGGCCCCGGGAACCTCAGGCACCCGGTTGAATATGAATCCTTCCCTTTTAAGAAATTCCCTGCATTTTTCAGGGCCGGATTTCGGACAAATCCAGCGGAAAAAGCGTCTATAGCCTGATGAATAGTAAGCTTGCATTATCTCGGTTATCTGGTAACATTACTGTATAAAGTTTCTGGTTATAACTACAGCGCAACTTGTTTAACAGGTAACTGTCAAGCGCTTACAAGTAACTAGAATCGTATTGGCAATAAAATCAGGTACTTGCTAATTTCAGGATATTTGCTCTTGTTCCCAGGCTCCAGCCTGGGAACACCACTTTTTTGTGGCTCCAGCCACATTTTGAAGAAGCGGCTGGAGCCGCAAGAACTAAACGTTCCCAGGCTGGAGCCTGGGAACGAGGGGTGTCAGTTGGGAACGAGGGGTGTCAGTTCGGTTCGGTCCCGGTCCGCCCGGGTGGCACGCCTCTAAATTAAACAAGTGCGGAGGTGCCTGTCCTCTGCATGCTTTATTGTAAATTATCGCCTCGGCCACCGGGGACAGGCACCCGGCACTTATTTTCCTAAGGAAGACTTACCACTACAGCGAAACTTATGATTGACCTGCGGGGACTGGCTCTCCCCGCACTTATTTTTTCCAATAAAACCAA
>PWSL01000411.1 GCA_003563255.1 Desulfonatronospira sp.
AAGGGTAACGATATGCTGTTTGGGATTCAGAATCTCAACATTGTGATTCGTCTGTATAAACCCAGCCTGAACAGGGCCTTTTTCATTGGCCACCAGCTTAAGCTTCTGTGGTTCATCTTTGTTCATCCTGAATCTTACCTGCTTCAGGTTTAATACGATGTCGGTCACATCCTCCACTATTCCAGTGATGCTGGTGAACTCGTGGGGTGCATTTTCTATTTTGACGGCAACAATGGCCGCTCCTTGCAAAGATGACAGCAGTATCCTTCGTAAAGCATTGCCGAGAGTGGTTCCAAAACCTCTTTCCAGCGGTTCGCAGATAAATTTACCGTAATGTTCAGAGGACTTTTCATCCTTGTAGATCTGGTCCGGCCTTACTAAACTGGACCAGTTTCTGGTATTGATTAATTTCTCGTGGGTATGAATTATCATTGCCGCCCCTGTGCTCTAAAAATTCGGAAACACAAATACTATTAAACTGCTGCCGAACAGTCTTGGTTATTTGGAATATAGCTCGACTATGAGCTGTTCGTTGATTGGAAAAGTAATATCTTCCCTGGTGGGCAGGGCCTTAACGGTTCCCTTGAATTCCTGGTCATTGATTTCAAGCCAGTCGGGAGAACCCCTGCGGGCAAGAACATCCCTGGCTTCCTGGATTACAGGCATTTTTTTGCTCTTTTCAATGACGCCTATAACATCGCCTTCCTTAAGTAAAATTGACGGCACATCCACCCTGATCCCGTTGATAAGGAAATGGCCGTGTCTGGCAAGCTGCCGGGCCTGGGCCCTGGAATTGGCGAAACCCATGCGATAGACAACATTATCCAGCCTTCTTTCCAGCATCACCAGAAGGTTTGTTCCTGTTGCACCTTTTCTGGCATCCGCAATCTCAAAATATCTTTTGAACTGACCTTCCAGCAAGCCATACATACGCCGTACCTTCTGCTTTTCCCTCAGCTGGAGAGCATAGTCACTGGATTTTTTTCTGGTCCTTCCATGTTCTCCCGGCGGGTAGGCTCTACGCTCATAAGCACATTTATCTGTGTAGCACCGGTCACCTTTCAACAAGAGTTTAGTCCCTTCCCTGCGGCAGAGCCTGCACTTTGATTCTGTATACCTAGCCAAAGCTTAAAACCTCCTGATTAAACACGGCGCCTTTTCGGCGGTCTGCATCCATTGTGGGGGATGGGGGTAATGTCACGGATAAATGTCACCTTGAAGCCGGAAGAGTTGATGGCCCGCATGGCTGACTCCCTGCCTGCACCGGGTCCCTTGACCAGAATGCCGACTGTACGCATGCCGTTGTCGTGCGCAAGTCTGGCAGCTGTCTCAGCAGCTTTCTGGGATGCGAAAGGTGTGCCCTTACGGGACCCTTTAAAACCCACCATGCCGGAACTGGACCAGGCTACTACATTTCCGGTCTGATCCGTGATGGTCACTGTGGTATTGTTGAAAGAAGCACTGATATGCACAATGCCCGTTGGAATATTTTTTTTCTCTTTCTTTTTCTTGGTTCTTTTGGGTTTTGCCATCTATGTGTCTCCGGTTATTTCTTTTTCTTGATGGTCGTTTTCTTGGGTCCTTTGCGAATCCGGGCATTGGTGTGCGTACGTTGCCCCCTTACAGGCATGGACCTGCGATGCCTGAGCCCACGGTAAGACCCGATATCCATGAGGCGTTTAATGTCTGCATTTCTCTCCCGCCTTAAATCACCTTCAACCTTGTAATTATTTTCCAGTTCACTGCGGATGGTATTGACTTCTTCAGCACTCAAGGTGTCTGTTTTTTTGGTCCAGTCTACTCCCGAAGCATCCAGAATCTTAAGAGCCGTGGTCCTGCCGATACCATAAATATAGGTCAGCGATATCCCGATTTTTTTCTTTTTGGGCAAATCAACCCCAGCTATCCTAGCCATTATCCCCCCGCTTCTAACCTTGTCTTTGTTTGTGACGCGGGTTGCTGCAAAGAATTCTAAGCACCCGCCTGCGTCTGACCACTTTACACCTGGCACACATCTTTTTAACCGATGGCCTGACTTTCATTGTTGTTCTCCCCGACTATTTATCCAAGGTGCTGAGTATCTCCGGGCCATCCTTGGTTATGGCCACGGTATGCTCATAATGAGCCGCTAAACTTCTATCAGTTGTTCGGGCGGTCCATTTGTCCGCCATTATCTCCACCTGGTCAGAACCCAGTGACAACATGGGCTCTATGGCCAGAACCATCCCTCTCTTTAGAGGAATTCCAGGCATCCTGGAGGGAACGAAATTGGGTAATTCCGGCTTTTCATGCAGACTGGAACCAATACCATGTCCAACGAACCTTTTGATTATGGAGCAGCCGTTTTTTTGGGCATACATCTCTATAGCTGCAGATATATCATAAAGGTCGTTGCCGGAACGGGCCTGCTTTATGCCCTGATGCAAGGCAGCTTCCGTCACCCGCATCAGCCTGTCTGCTTCCGGCTCCACCTGTCCTACAGCATAGGTTCTGGCGGAGTCGCCGAAAAAACCGCGGTGCTGCACCCCCATGTCGATGCTCAATATATCACCGGGCTTGAGTTCATCCTGGGTGGGAAAACCATGCACGACTACATCGTTTAGAGAACAGCACAGGGTATAAGGAAATCCCTGATAACCCTTAAACGCCGGCTTGACTTTGTATTCTTCACACATCTCATTGGCCCTTTCTTCCAGGGCCATTGTACATATGCCGGGCTTTATGAGTGTTTCAAGTTCCTCCAGGATATGGGCTACAATCTGGTTGGCCTCTCTTAAAAGAGATATTTCATAGTCATTTTTTATAAAAATGCCCCGGAATTTTTTCAAACCCTAGCGCCTTCCCTTTATCCTGGTTTTGGTCATCAATCCTTCATAGTGCCTGGATATCAGATGCGACTGGAATTGCGACATTGTGTCCATGGCGACGACCACCACAATCAGTAGTGCGGTGCCGCCATAGTAAAACGGAACGTTGAATTCCTTGATCATAAAAACCGGCAATACGCATACAAGAGACAGGTATATCGAGCCGCTGAATGTCAGCCTGGAAAGCACGGCATCGATATATTCCTTGGTCCTGAGCCCTGGTCTGATTCCCGGTATAAAACCGCCCTGCTTTTTCAGGTTTTCCGCTATATCCTTGGGATCGAAAATTATGGCTGTATAAAAAAAACAGAAAAATATTATCAGAGCAACAAATATCAAATTATACACCAGAGATTCCGGCTGGAGATTATTGGCCACGACCTCCAGAAATCCGGCCTGGGAAAAACTGGCTATGGTAGCCGGGAACATCAGAATTGATGAGGCGAATATAGCCGGAATAACACCTGATGTATTAAGTTTCAGGGGCAGATGGCTGGTCTGTCCGCCATACATTTTGCGCCCCATCATGCGTTTGGCGTAATGGATGGGCAATCTGCGCTGACCTCTTTCCACAAAAACGATGAACAGAAGAACAAAGACAACTATGGCCATTACAAAGATACCCATGAATACCGTCAGTTCTCCGGCGCTCAACAACTGGTATACATTAGCCAGGGCCCCGGGAAATCCCGCCACAATCCCGGCAAATATAATCAGCGATATGCCGTTGCCAAGACCTCTGGCTGTAATACGTTCACCCAGCCACATAATGAAAATGGTCCCTGTAGTCAGGGTAAAAACCGTGGTCAGCCGGAAGGCCCAGCCTCCCTCGATTACCACTGAAGCCCCATCTGGACTGGTCATCTGCTCCAGGCCAATGGAGATGCCCATTCCCTGAACCAGAGTGATCATAACGGTTCCGTATCTGGTCCACTGAGTGATTTTCTTTCTGCCGGCTTCGCCCTCATCCTTCTTCCACCTGGATAAAGTGGGACTGACAACAGTCAAAAGCTGCATAATAATCGATGCGGAAATATAAGGCATAATGCCCAGGGCAAAAATAGAGAAATTTTTCAGACCGCCCCCGGCGAACATATCAAAAAGACCGAACAGGGTATGCTCGGCCCCTGCAAAAAACTCTGAAAGTGCCTGTCCGTCTATGCCCGGCAAAGGAATATGAACACCTATGCGGTATACCCCAAGTATAAAAAAGGTAAAAAGGACCTTGTTGCGCAGGTCCTTCAATCCTGATCCTCCAGTAGATGCTGGCTGTTTCAAGCTCTTATCCTTCCAGGGATTTAATTTGTCCGCCGGCGTTCTGGATTTTTTGAGCCGCGGACTTGCTGAATTTGTGGGCTGTTACCTGTAAAGAAATATTGATGTCCCCATTTCCCAGTATTTTTACCGGACGGTTGTTTGAAGCAAGTTTTTTTGCGTAAAAGTCCTGCGGGGTTATCTCGGAGGCATCCGGGAAATGGAGCATTAACTGATCCAGGTTGATGGTGCAGTACTCCTCGCGAAACCTGTTCTTGAAACCCCTCTTGGGGAGCCGCCTGGACAATGGCATCTGGCCGCCTTCGAAATGACCCGGAATGCTGGCACCGGCTCTGGACTTCTGTCCCTTATGGCCCTTTCCGCTGGTCTTACCTTTGCCGCTGCCATTGCCTCTGCCCAGTCTCTTGGAGGATTTATTTTCTTCAATAAAAGGATATAGTTCATGCAGGTTCATTATGTTACTACCTCTACAAAGCTTTGAACTTTTTTGATCATGCCCTTTATGCTGGGATTGTCCTGCACTTCTAGAACCTGATTGGGCCGTTTAAAGCCCAGGGCTTTGAGTGTTTTTTTCTGTACAGGCTTTAACCCTATAAAGCTTTTCTTGAGTTTAATCTTCATGCTGTTGCTCCTGCAATACCACTGTTACTAGCGGGCGCTGGCATATTCAACACTTTGCCCGCGCAGATCTGAAATATGTCCGGGGCTTGTCATCTGGCTTAGACCTTCTACAGTGGCTTTAACGACATTATGCGGATTGTTGGTGCCAATGGCCTTGGTCAGAATGTTTTTAACACCGGCAGCCTCCATTGCGGCGCGCACAGGTCCGCCTGCGATAATCCCGGTACCTTCACTGGCCGGCTTCAGAAGAACCCTGGCAGCACCATAGCGGCCGGTGACCTGAAAAGGAATGGTTGAACCGCTTAAGACCATTTTTACCATGTTTTTTTTAGCCTTTTCCGTGGCCTTCCTGATGGCTTCAGGAACCTGGTTGGCTTTGCCCAGCCCATAACCAATAGACCCATTGCCATCGCCTACCACCACCAGGGCGCTGAACCTGAATCTGCGACCGCCTTTGACCACCTTGGCTACTCTGTTCAAGTAAACAATTTTTTCTATAAGTTCCAATTCGTTTTGCTGCATGAATATTTCCCCTTAGAAGTTGAGACCGCCGGAACGTGCCGCATCAGCAAGTGCCTTTATCTGCCCATGGTAGTAGTAGCCGTTTCTGTCAAATACTACAGAAGATATATTCTGACTTGCAGCCTTCTCCGCCAGCTTGGCTCCAACGCTTTTGGCGGTTTCTGAATTCAGACTGCCGAAATCTTCCAGGTGTTGCGTAGAACATGCCACCAACGTACGTGCCTGTGTGTCATCGATTAACTGGGCGTAGATGTGTCTGTTGGACCTGAACACGACAAGTCTGGGCCTGTCTGGAGTACCCCTGACTTTCTTGCGTATACGGAACTTGCGCTTGATCCTTCTTTGGTTTTTGGACAACTTCATGCGACTACCTGTTATTTTTTACCGGACTTGCCGGCTTTTTGTTTAACAACTTCATTTTCATACCTGATACCCTTGCCTTTATAGGGCTCAGGCGGCCTGACCCGTCTGATGACTGCAGCAGTCTCACCCACAAGCTGTTTATCAATTCCGGATAGTGTGATCCTGTTTTTTTCTACACTTCCTTCTACGCCCCTGGGCAACTGTATGCGGACAGGATGCGAAAAGCCGACGTTGAGAACCAGGGTGCTGCCCTGCAGATCCACCTTATAGCCGACCCCGATTACATCAAGTGATTTCCTGAACCCCTGGTGCACTCCCTGCACCGCGTTGTTGATAAGAGTCCTTCTCAGCCCCCACTGCTCTCTGGCCTTGATGCTGTCCTCAGCTTTGCTGACCTGCAGTGTCTGCCCCTCAATATTGATACTGACTCTGGGATCAAGATCCACGCTCAATTCACCTTTGGGACCTTTAACTTTTATACTGGATGCCTGCTGAGTGATTTCAACACCCTGTGGAATTGTAATGGGCTCTATTCCTATACGTGACATTTTTACCTTCCTACCAGATCTCGCAGATAAGTTCACCGCCGACATTCTGCTTTAGAGCTTCCATGCCTTCCATAACGCCTTTGGATGTGGACACTATGCAGATGCCCATACCGTTTCGCACCAAGGGGATATCTGCAGCTTTGGAATATATCTTGCGCCCGGGCTTGCTGATTTTGTTCAATCCTCTGATTACCGGTTTGCTTCCACTGTATTTCAACCGTACCCTCAAATTTTTTTCATCTGATTTGTAATCCTGGATAAATCCTTTTTCGGCCATAATATCCAGGATAGCCTGCTTGCTTCTGCTTGATGGAATTTCCACCTCCCGATGCAGGGCTGTATGTGCGTTCCTTATACGGGTAAGCATATCTGCTATGGGGTCAACGGGCATAATTCGTCCTCTCTGATTCTACCAGCTTGATTTTCTGACTCCGGGCAATTCTCCTGCCAGAGACATATTCCTGAAACATATTCTGCAAATCCCGAAGTGGCGCAAGAATGCACGGGATCTGCCGCACAGTGGACACCGGTTGTAGCGCCTGGAAGAAAATTTCGGTTTTCTGTGCGCTTTTATCATTAAAGCCTTTCTAGTCACAACCTGTCCTCCTTACTTTTTAAAAGGCATGCCCAGCAGGGTAAGCAGTGTCTTGCCTTCTTTGTCGGTCTTTGCTGACGTGACAACGGTAATATTCATCCCCTTGGTCCGATCCACCTTGTCCAGACTTATTTCTGGAAAAATGGTCTGCTCTTTGATCCCCAGGGTGTAGTTGCCTCTGCCGTCCATGCCTCTGTCCGGCAGACCTCTGAAGTCCCGGACCCTGGGGAGCGCGATATTCAGAAGTTTGTCCAGAAAGGCCCACATACGGGCACGCCTCAGGGTCACAGTGCATCCGACAGGCATTCCTTCTCTTAACTTGAAGGCGGCAATGGATTTTTTGGCCCTGGTGATAACTGCTTTTTGACCGGCTATCAAGGATAACTCTTCTATTGCATCCTGGATGAGCTTGTTGTTCTGGCTTCCCTCTCCCAGGCCCATGTTAAGCGTTACTTTTTTAACCCTGGGAATCTGCATACTGGATTTGTAGTTGAATTCCTTGTGCAGTTTGGGGCTGATATCATCATTATAGTACTTCTGCAGCCTGAGCATCGTCCACTCCTAAAAATTTTCGTCACATTTCTTGCAGAAACGAACCTTTTCACCATCTTCAGTATTGCGAAAACCGGGCCTGGTGGGGTTAGCGCATGCATCACATACCAGCCTGAGATTTGATATGTGCACCGGAGCTTCTGCATCTTTTATTCCGCCCTGCTCCTGCTTGTAAGGATTAGGCTTTACATGCCGCTTGATCTTATTCAAACCCTCAACAAGCACCTTGCCTTTATTATGATAGATTTTTAGCACTTTTCCGACTTTGGTTTTATCCTTGCCGGATATAATCATTACTTTATCATTCTGCTTGATTTTCATCTTACTCATCTTACAAAACCTCTGGTGCAAGGGAGACAATCTTCATGAAGTTTCTACCCCGAAGTTCTCTGGCCACCGGACCAAAGATACGTGTTCCGATAGGGTCCATATTCTTATTTAAAAGCACGGCTGAATTGTTGTCAAAACGTATATGGGTTCCGTCATTGCGGCCTATTTCCTTTTTGGTGCGGACAACAACCGCTTTATATATGTCCCCTTTTTTAACTTTGGCCCTGGGCATGGCATCCTTGACCGAGACTACTACGATATCACCGATGGATGCGTACCTGCGCTTGCTTCCACCCAGCACTTTGATGCAGGCTACACTTTTTGCGCCTGAGTTGTCGGCTACATCCAATTTTGTCTGGACTTGAATCATTGTTCTTCCACCTTAATAATACAGTATCTGTTTAGCACTACAGCGATACTTTGTATAAATTATCGCCTCGGCCACCGGTTCCAGCTTATCGCCTTGACCACCGGGGACAGGCACTTTTGCCGACTTCAAACCGTAAAACGGCCGGACTATCCGGCGGCAAAAGAGCCAGTCCCCTTTCAGCTTATCGCCTCGGCCACCGGGGACACTCGGCCACCGGGGACAGGGGTCCCGGAGTGCCTGTCCCCTGCTTTTCTTTTTCCAGGTGTGGTTGCAAAAGGTTAAGCAACCATCATAAGCTTGCCTATACAGCCTTTTCCAGCACCTTGTTTAAATGCCACCTCTTCCTGGCGCTGAGGGGCCGGTGTTCGATTATCTGAACCTTATCTCCAATCTGGGTGTCATTCAAGGGATCATGGGCCATAAACTTTTTTCGTCTGCGAATGTATTTCTTGAGCAAAGGGTGTCTGATCAGGGTTTCCACCCGGACCACAATAGTCTTGTCATTTTTATCGCTGATGACGAAACCCACCATTTTACGCTTGTTTCCAGCTGGTTCTGTATTACTTGACATGGTCTTTTCCTGTCTGATTTTCTTTTAAAATAGAAAGTATTCTCGCAATATTTTTTCGAACCTGAGGGAGTCTCTGAGTGTTTTCCAGCTGACCTGTTGAGTGCTGGAAACGAAGATTAAACAACTCCTGTCTGTATCCCTGAAGTTGTTCATGCATATCTTCACTGGAAAGCTTGCGGATTTCGTGTGCCTTCATAATATTTACCACTCCTTTTCGACTATGACAGTCTTAATGGGCAGCTTGTATGATGCGCGCCTGAGAGCCTCTCTGGCCAGTTCTGTGTTGGCGACCCCCTGCAGTTCATAAAGAATCCTTCCTGGCTTGACAGGAGCACACCATCCCACAGGGGAGCCTTTGCCTTTACCCTGTCTGGTCTCTGCTGGTTTGGCGGTTATGGGTTTGTCCGGAAAAATCCTGATGAACACCTTGCCGCCGCGCTTGATATGGCGCATCATTGCAATACGGGCCGACTCGATCTGCTGATTGGTGATCTTGCCTGACTCTACTGCTTTGAGACCCATCTCGCCAAAATTTATATTGGTTCCACGTGAGGCACTGCCTTTTATTCTTCCTTTCTGCCTCTTTCTGAACCTTACTTTTTTTGGACTCAGCATGATTACTTAACCTCGTTTAATATATCGCCCTTGTAAATCCACACTTTGACCCCGATAACACCATAGGTGGTTTTGGCCTGAGCTAATCCATAATCTATGTCAGCGCGTAGGGTATGTAGCGGCACCCGCCCTTCCCGCAGCCATTCCGTCCTGGCGATTTCTGCTCCTCCCAGGCGGCCCGCACAGGAAATTTTGATGCCCTGGGCCCCGAATTTCTGTGCCAGACTGACCGACCTCTTCATGGCCCTGCGAAAAGCCACCCTGCGTTCCAGCTGCAATGCAATGTTCTCAGCCACCAGCTGTGAATCGGTCTCAGGCCTCCTGACTTCGTTTACCTCAATGGAAAAATCGTTTTGAAATTTCTTTTTAAGATCGCTGCGCAGATTTTCAATTTCAGCGCCCTTACGCCCGATAACAATTCCCGGCCGGGAGGTATATATGATTATCCTGACCTTATCAGCAGCCCTTTCCAGCTCAATCCTGGATATCCCGGCGTGATAAAGCTTGGATTTGAGATAATCGCGAAGTTTTCTGTCTTCAATAATGTATTCCGGGTAGTTGCTTCTGCTGTACCACCTGGAAAGCCAGTTTTTGTTGTAGCCGACTCTAAAACCGTATGGATGTACCTTTTGACCCAAGACGAATTCCTCCTATAACTCTTCTACGATTACTGTGATGTGGCTGGTTCTTTTCAAAATACGGTTCGCCCTGCCCATGGCTCTGGGCTGTATCCTTTTCAGGACAGGGCCTTCATCCACACGGACCTGTTTGACATATAGATTGTCTATATCCATACTGTAATTCTGCTCAGCATTGGCTAAAGCCGATTTGAGAACCTTCCTCAGCAGCCTTGCAGCCTTTTTGGGAGTATAAGTAAGGACATTGACCGCATCCTCAACCGGCAGACCCCTCACATTTTCTCCCACCAGGCGGGCTTTTTGAGGAGAGATTCTGATATATCTGGCAATTGCTCTGGTTTCCATTGTTTACCTGCACCCGTTATTTACGTTTGGCCTTACTTTTGCGATCAGCTGCGTGGCTGTAGAATGTCCTGGTCAGAGCAAACTCCCCCAACTTGTGACCTACCATATTTTCTGTCGCGAACACAGGTATGAATTTCTTTCCATTGTGCACGGCGAAAGTCAGCCCCACCATTTCAGGAGTAATTGTGGACCTTCTGGACCAGGTCTTAATTACCTGTTTGCTCTTGGTTTGTTGGGCCTGCTCTACCTTTTTAAGCAGGTGATCGTCCACAAAAGGACCTTTTTTGACTGATCTGGGCATGATCTCTCCTGTTATTTTCTACGCTTGTTGACGATCAATTTATCAGACGGTTTGTTCCTGCTCCGGGTCTTGTAGCCTTTTGTGGGCCGACCCCAGGGGGACACAGGATGTCTACCCCCGGAACTTCTGCCCTCACCACCTCCCAGGGGATGATCTACGGGATTCATGGCAACACCCCTTACCTTGGGCCTTTTACCCAGCCACCTGTTGCGTCCGGCCTTGCCTATGCTGATATTTTCATGCTCCACATTGCCTACCTGGCCTATGCTGGCTGTATTAGCAGCCAGAACTTTACGTACTTCTCCTGAAGGCAGTTTAATAAGAGCATACTTGGATTCCTTGGCTACCAGCTGGGCATAAGTGCCGGCAGACCTGGCCATCTGACCGCCCCGTCCAGAGGTCAGCTCGATATTGTGAATTATTGTGCCTACAGGAATGCGAGACATCGGCATGGCATTGCCGGGCTGAATGTCTACGCCGTCTCCCGCCTGTACCCAGGCCCCTGTTTTCAGTCCAACCGGTGCCAGGATGTAGCGCTTTTCACCATCCTGGTAGGACAGCAGGGCTATGCGTGCACTGCGGTTCGGGTCATATTCTATTGATAACACCTTACCCGGCACATCCAGTTTATTGCGCTTGAAATCAATCAACCTGTATTTGCGCTTGGTGCCTCCACCCCGCCTGCGGGATGTAATCCGACCGTAATTGTTACGCCCGCTTTTCTTGCTTAATCCCTGCACCAGTTTTTTTTCAGGCTCACTTTTTGTAATTTCCTGAAAATCGGAGACTGTTTGAAAACGTCTACCCGGTGAAGTCGGCTTTAATTTTTTTATAGCCATTTATCTAAACCCCTTCGAAAAATTCTATCTTCTCTCCAGCGGACAAGGTGATAAACGCCTTTTTATATCCGGCTATTTTTCCGCTGACTCTGCCGAATTTCTTACGTTTCAATGGCCCTCGCCGGATCATATTGATCTTGTCGACCTTGACATCGAATATGGTCTCCACGGCATTTTTGACCTGGTACTTGTTTGCCCCCGGATGAACCGCGAAAACAACCTTGTTCTGATACTCCTTTAAATCATTGGATTTTTCAGATACTAAAGGACGGAGCAAAATCTGTGTGTTGTGCATTTTAGGCCAACCTTTCCTGCAGCTTTTCAACTGCCTGTTTTTCCATGACCAGTTCCTGATGCTTCAGAACCTCGTATACATTGATGCTGTCCTGGGTGATCACTTCCACGCCTGGCACGTTTCTGGCCGAAAGCTCAAGAGTATTACTCTTTTCTGCGGTAACAATCAAGGGTTTTTTAAGGCCAAGATTGTTTTTTATGTTGACAAAATCTCTGGTTTTAATCTTGTCCAGCTGTATCCTGTCCAGGACCTGCAACTTGTCCTGGGCATACTTGGCACTTAACGCCATTTTCAGAGCCAGCCTTCTGACCTTTTTGTTGAGCTTTATAGAGTAATCCCTGGCCTTGGGACCATGGATGACAGCACCACCGCGCCACAGGGGGGATCGTCCAGTACCCGCCCTGGCCCTGCCGGTACCTTTTTGTCTCCAGGGTTTGCGCCCTCCTCCGCTGATGATGGCCCTGTTCTTTACCCCCACCGTACCGGATCGCACAGCTGCCCTGTGAGCACGTACCGCCTGATGCAGCAATTCGGGTTTTACGCTCACTGAAAATACATTTTCCAGGAGATCTATATCACCCACTTCCTGGTTGTTTTGTGAATATACTTTTGCGCTTATCATGAAGTCCTCATTAATCCTGCTTTTGTAGCACGACAAAGCCGTCCTTGGGGCCGGGCACCTGGCCTTTGACAAGTATCACGTTTTCCCTGGATCTGACTGAAATAATCTCAGCATTTTTATAGGAGACGGTTTTGTTGCCCATACGCCCAGGCATTTTCCTGCCTTTGAACACTTTTCCGGGATCGGCGCACTGACCTATGGCCCCTGGTGACCGATGAACTTTTTCATGGCCGTGGGTCCTTGGCAGACCGCTGAAATTCCAGCGCTTCATAACACCGGCAAAACCTTTACCCTTGGATGTCCCTGTAAGTTTGATCCTGTCGCCTGGTTTAAAAATTTCTACGCTTAGTTCCTGCCCCGGTTCGTACTCATCTACGTTATCAGGGCTGAACTCCATAAGTTTTCGGTAATAACCCATGCCGGCCTTGGCCTGATGTCCCCGGGCCGGCTTGTTCAGCCTGTGCCCCGCCATGGCATCAAAGCCGATCTGTATAGCCGAGTAGCCGTCTTTTTCCTGGACTTTTTTCTGGATTACAGGACATGGGCCGGCCTGAATCACGGTTACTGGAATGAATTTGCCGTCATCGCCGAAAACACTGGTCATGCCCAGTTTTTTGCCTATCAGTCCGATTGTGCGTTTCATAGCTTTTCACCTACAGCTTTATCTCGACGTCAACGCCGGCAGGCAGATTAAGTTTGCCCAGAGCGTCTACTGTCTGTTGAGTGGGTTCCATGATGTCTAGTAATCGTTTGTGCACCCTCATTTCAAACTGTTCTCTGGACTTTTTGTCCACGTGGACCGACCTGTTGACAGTATACTTGTGTATCTTAGTCGGCAGTGGAATCGGGCCGGCTATGCCTGCTCCGGTATTTTTTGCTGAATCCACTATCTCGGTCACCGCCTTGTCCAGAATGCGGTAGTCATAGGCCTTGAGCTTAATCCTGATACGGTCGCTGTTCATTGTTGTCATGTCTATTACTCCACGATTTCCGAGACCACGCCAGCTCCTACAGTACGCCCGCCTTCGCGGATGGCGAACCGAAGACCAGGATCCATGGCTATCGGTACTATCAGATCCACGTCAAAAG
>PWSL01000106.1 GCA_003563255.1 Desulfonatronospira sp.
GCAACGTCTGCGCAATCACATTCGAACATGCAAGCGAACGTACTGACGTGAGTCACCTCATCGTGGAGGGCATTGCGGCATAATCAGCCCATCAAAGGTTTGTTCGGGTCGGACCCAGCCAATATATTGAAAATATTTGAGAAGAGCTCTTTTTCTGCTTGATATCGGATCTTAGACCCACCTTTTTGATGCGGAAAAAGCAGTTCTAAACGTCTATTCTCCGAGGCGACAACTATCCTGCCACATGGGGCTGGTGTACAAGGATACACTGGACGAAAAAATCTATTCCCGCCTTTCGGAGCGAATGAAGGACCGCTTTGATATTGTTGATTTCTACTTAGATGGATATTGAGGCCATCACCGGGTGATACAACCCGTTTTTCCCTGGGAGGCATCCAGGAGTTAAAAAGGAGGGAGAATGAACATACCCCGTAAAAAGCAGCAGGAAATGCTCTGGACCATGATTCTGTCCAGAAAGTTCTCTGACTCCCTGGTGGAGCTGTGCAGGATCGAGGGCAAGATTCCAGGGATGATGATCCTGTCCACCGGCCAGGAAGCTGTGGGCTCAGGGGTTTGTGCCGCCCTGAAGCAGGACGACGTGATCATCACCAACCACCGCAGCCACCATCACCTTCTGGCCAAGGGAGCCGACCCCAAGGGACTGATGGCGGAAATATTCTGCAAAAAAACCGGCTGCAACAAAGGCAAGAGCGGCACCCTGCATCTAACTGTACCTGAGGTTAATGCCCCCTGCACCACCACTGTGGTCGGGGCAACCCTGCCTATTGCCGTAGGCCGGGCCTTTGCTCAGCAGTATACCCAGGAGCAGGCTGTAACTGTCTGCTTTTTCGGTGACGGCGCGGCAGATGAAGGCTCATTCCACGAAGCCCTGAACCTGGCTGCTTTGTGGCAGCTGCCGGTCATATTTGTCTGTGAAAACAACCTTTATGCCGGAGCCCAGCGCTATGAAGAGCACACCAGGGTCAAGGACATGGCCGAACGGGCCAGGGCCTATGACATGCCTGGCATTATTGTTGACGGCAATGATGCCCCGGCCGTGTACCAGGCCGCCCTGGAAGCCAGGCAGCGCGCCCTGGACGGACAGGGTCCGACCCTGATGGAATGCAAGACCTACCGCTGCCGGGGCCACGGTGAACAGGATCCCCAGCACTACCAGCCCCGGGATGAGATCAGAGCATGGCAGGAAAAATGTCCCATTCCAAGGCTGAGTAACATGCTCATTGCGTCAGGTATCATCAATTCCGCCGAGCTGCAGGAAATGGAATCCATGGCTGAGAGCATTGTTCAGGAGGCTGTGCGCTTTGCAGAAGAAAGTCCATATCCAGAGCCCCGTGAAGCCTTGGAAGATGTTTATGTTTAGTTTTCAGACTTTAATTTTTTCTACATATAATATGGTCATACATAATCAAGGAACTATGCCATGCAGAAATTAGGAATGGGCCAGGCCGTTAATCAGGCCTTAAAAGAAGAAATGCAGCGTGATCCCAATGTGTTCATCGCCGGGGAAGGTGTTGGAGTAAGCATCCACGTCAACCCCATGTTTCCCACCCACGGCCTTCTGGAGGAATTTGGACCGGGGAGGGTCAAAGACACTCCTGTTTCCGAGGCTGCCATTGCCGGCCTGGCCGTGGGCGCGGCCGAAGCAGGTCTCAAACCCGTGGTGGAGATCATGTTCAACCCATTTTTTACCCTGGCCTCGGATATGATCGTCAACCATGCAGCCAAGCTCAGATACCTGTCCGGGGGCAAATCATCTTTTCCTCTGGTGGTCCGGATCAAAAGCGGGGCCGGATTCGGAGCCGGATGCCAGCATTCCCACAACCTTGAAGCCTGGACCGCCCACTGCCCGGGACTCAAAGTGGTCATGCCCGCAACTGCGGCCGATGCCAAAGGCCTTTTAAAATCAGCCATCAGAGATGACAATCCAGTTATCTTTATTGAGCACATGGGCCTGTATTTCGCACCCATGCCCGTACCAGAACAGGAATATCTGACTCCCCTGGGCCAGGCCGACATCAAGAGACAGGGCCGGGACCTGACCGTGGTCACCTGGTCCGGGATGCTGGGCGTGGCCATGGGCGCAGCTGAAAAACTCAGCCAGGAAGGTATTGAAATGGAGATCGTTGATCTGCGTACCCTGACCCCATTGGACAGGGAAACCATCCTGACTTCGGTTGAAAAGACCGGCAGGCTGATTGTCCTGCACGAAGCCACCCGCACCGGTGGTTTTGGCGGGGAAATCGCAGCTGTGGTCATGGAAGAAGGATTCAGGTATCTCAAGGCCCCGCTCAGACGGGTCACCGGACCGGATATCCCGGTCCCGGCCAGCCCTCCCCTGGAGAAATTCTACATTCCTGATCAAAACGATCTCATCAAGGCTGCCCGGGAGATTATGTAAATGCCAACTGTTTGAATCTCATCTTGACGCCTATTTTACCGTTTTATACGTAACAGGAAAAAATATATAACCAATAAGGATTGCCGTGTCTGCTTCACATTCACCGGTGCAGAGTTTACGAGAACTGGTCCGCGAGGACATGTCCTTTGACGACATCCCCGTATTGATCAGCAAATTTTTCTGCAATGTCCCTCACCGGCATGGCTTGAACCCCCTCGCTTAGTGGAAAGCTCCTGGGTGTACGGCAGGCTACTATGCCCTGAACCTTACCCTGCATATGGCAGGAAAAGGACTTGATCCCCCTGATGTCTTTTTCACCCGGTCGTTCCCTTTGCCTGCATTCAATGGCCATGATCCGCCCGGCGTGTTCTATGATCAAATCGACTTCCTCGCCTGACCTGGTCCTCCAGAACCAGACCCTTGGCTGCCTGGCCCTTGCTCTCATCAGCTTCAGGTATTCGATAAGGACGTAATTTTCCCAGAACTGTCCGGCAAAAGGGCTTTGAAACAGGTCGGAAGGAGAGTCGAAGCCCAGCAGGAAAGCAGCTGTTCCTGTGTCTGTAAAGTAAAGCTTTGGGGATTTGGTAAGCCTTTTGCCCTGGCTGCGGTAAAAAGGTTCCAGCAAAAACACCTGGCCTGAAGTTTCCAGAACAGATATCCAGTTTTTGACTGTATTCGGACTGATACCCACATCACGGGCCAGATCTGAAAGGGACAGCAATTGACCGGTCCTTAAGGCGCAGGCCCGCAGGCAACGGTCAAAGTCCCTCAGATTGCCTACATTGAGGATGTTTCGCACGTCGCGTTCCAGATAAGTGGCCACATAGGAGGTGAACCAGTATTCAGGAGTGACCTCCTCTCTGGCATAAAGCTCAGGCATTCCTCCCTTCCAGATAAAAACATCCTCGCTCAGGGGTCCCAAGGCATTAAGCAGTTCCGCCCTGGACAGGCCGAGCATGTTTATAACACCGCATCTGCCGGCCAGGCTTTCGGAAATGGTGTGCATGAGCTGAAAATGCTGCGAGCCGGTCAAAACAAACCTGCCCGGCCTTCGATCCGAATCTATCGCGAATTTCAGATATCTGAACAGTGATGGGGCGTATTGCACTTCGTCGACAATCAGGAAATCACCGTGGTCACTCAGGAATTTTTCCGGATTTTCTTCTGC
>PWSL01000327.1 GCA_003563255.1 Desulfonatronospira sp.
TCCGCACAAATACCAAAATTACAGACTCGAAGTTATGCGTACCTGCACAGATAGTACTTAGCGGGGACAGTCCCCAGGCCTGGTGCCAGTAATCAACACCGATGACCCTCTGAATGGTTACGGCACTTTTGCCGACCTCAAACCGTAAAACGGCCGGACTATCCGGCTGCAAAAGAGCCAGTCCCCTTCCAGCTTAACTAAAGTGTCGCTGTAGTGCTAAGCGCCTGATCTATAAACTGCTTTTTGTGTAATTCTGCAGCATCCTTACTTCCCGGGGTTTCAGATAGCGCCATTCGCCTGACTTCAACTTTCCAAGTGAAAGAGGCCCCTGGCTTATGCGCACCAAAGACAAAATCACCAGGTCCAGATCCCGGCACATCCTCCGTATCTGGCGGTTGACTCCCTGTATCAGGGTCATCTTTGCCAGGACAGTGTCATTTTTTTTCTGCAGGATTTTTACTTCCACCGGGGCCAGGTTGACTCCTTCCTGAAGGACCATACCCCGGCGCATGTAGTGCAGTTTACCCCTCGTCAGATCGCCTCGCAGCCTGACCTTGTAAACCTTGGGGATCTTTTTCGAGGGATGTGTCAAGCTGTGTGCCAGGTCACCGTCATTGGTCAAGATTAAAAGGCCCTGGGAAAAGTAGTCCAGTCGGCCCACGGGAAACAGACGCAGTTTGTTCAGTGCTGCCGGCAGCAGGTCTGTAACGCTGGTTCTTCCCCCTGGATCCTGCATGGTGGTCACCACCTGCACCGGTTTGTTAAGCATGACGTAAACAGGGCTGCGCTCTATTTCTGTATCCAGGCTCAGGAGTCGACCATCCAGACTGAGCCTGTCCCTGGCTGGGTCAACCCTGGTACCCGGTTTCATGACCACTTCATCGTTTATCTTTACCCGGCCGGAAAAAATGAGCCCGTCGGCATCTCGTCTGGAGCAGATCCCGGCCCTGGCCAGGGCTTTGTTCAGGCGCAGATCCCGGCTCATTTCGCCAGAAGCCTTAAATAAAGATCTCCTTTCCATGGGCCTATCTTGCGGCCCATGCCCTTTAACCGCACCGGCCTGCCCACCACATAGTCCTGGGGCAGGTTCACGTTTATTACCTGCGGCGGTCCGGCCCACCTGCGGGCCACATTAATGCGGATACTGGACCCGGGCCTGAGCTTGAACGGGCTAAGGTGAACCGTCTGCTCGTCATCCAGTTGCGAGGAAAACCATTTTTTAATGCCGGCCAGAATTCCGCCTGACAGGTCAATGTCCAGGTTTATTTTACCCCATTCAAGCTTTAGCCTGCGTTTTTTAATTTCAGCCGGACTGGTTTCGTTTTTATCCCTTTTAAGCCTCTTGAAAATATCTTCAAAGACCTGTTTGGCAAAAGGATCGTTTAAAATATCCTTTAAAACCTCCTCCTGACGGTAGAAAAACCCCTCTCTGGCCTGTTGGGCACTGCTTTCGTATTGATTCTCCCAGGCTTTTTTATTCTTTGTGCCTGCATTATCCCAGCCTGACCTGGCCTGGCGCTGGTATGTCCGGCTGGCTTCCTTCCTGGAAGTTCGTCCCTTATGATCCTCAGAAAACGATTTACCCTGGCCCTGGTCAGCCTCCCTGCGCAGGGTGACATAGGCAGTATTAACCTGGTGAAACTTGTACCCAGCTTCCGGGTCATCCGGGTTCAGATCCGGGTGCAGTGCAAAGGCCAGAACCCGGTAAGCCTTTTTTATGCTTTCCAGGTCCGCCTCTGGACCAAGTCCCAGAATTTTTAAGCTTTCATGTCTGTCCATGTCCTTGCGATGATGATTCTGTTTAGATTTAGACTGTAGTCGGTTTATTAAGGTTTGGTCCTGGAGGGTATATCACTGGTGCGCAGGGCGCTTCCGGCGTCATCCTCCAGATCCAGGCTCAGGCCGTGCTGCTGCAGATATTCCATGCCCTCAAAGACAAAGTCTTCAAAGTTTACATCAGGGTCGATGCCGGGGCAGAACTGCCTGGCCATCTCGAAACTGGATCGGTCCAGGAGGTTGCCCCTGAAAAAAGGCCAGGCCCTGCATGTGCGGGGTTTGGCAGGGTGCACCAGGCAGCCTTTGTCATCGTGGAAAAATATGCACCAGCCTGTGGAATCGTTTATAATAAATGACTTGGATCCTTTTTGCTGAACATAATTTTTTTGAAATTCCTCCAGGCCTATTTGCAGGTATCGGGCAATTCTTTGCTGCTCAGCCAGAGTGGCTACGATTCCACCAACACCCTGGCAGCATTCGCCGCACATGCGGCAGTCAAAAGCTGTGTTTGAATCGGTCAATCCATTTCTCCCAACAGATGAAACAGTTTAGCCATTTGCATGTGGTATGGGGACTGGCTCTACCCGCACTTATTTTTTTAAACATGTCTGTCATCCTTCAGAAAAATTAGTGCAGGGGTGCCTGTCCCCTGCTTCCCTTAAAAAGGGCTAAACTGTTACCAACTGGACAGTCAAAAGTTTTTTTGTAATCTTTTGTTTTTATTGGTTTTTTTGGCAGACCAAAATATATCTTGGTCTAGACCAGGTATCTATTCAAATTTATTGACTTTATTTCTTACAACCAGGAACGAAGAACCAGGAACTTTGAACTCTCAAGTTACCAACAGATGAAATTTCTGCTGCATATTATGTACAATTTTGCGTTTCGGGCGAGATTTCGGGGCAGGCCGATATTAAAGCCCGCACCAAGAAAACATCTATGCTCCAAGCAGCCTCTGGTGTTCCACCTTGATGCACTTGTCCTGTATAACCTGTACAGGTCTGTCTTTAAGGATTTCAGCTGCCTGAATTGAAGATATGCCAAGCTGCATCCAGAAGGCCATGGGTGGGTGCTGCATTTCCAGTACTTCCAGGGCATGATCAGGGCAGTAATCCGATGCGCGGAAAAGATCAACAATGTCAACCTGCACCGGCACTCTGGTCAGGTCAGGGTAGGTATCGAGCCCCCAGACCCCCCTTCGTTTGGGATGCACCGGTATAACTATGTATCCGGCATTCATGAGGTATCGCCCAACGTTGTCTACAGGCTGTCCGGGCTTGTCCTTGGCACCGACTACCGCTATGGTTTTCGCGTTCTGCAGGAGGCTTTTTATGTCTTGATCCCTTTGGATATCCATCATACTGTTCTCCTTTGACTGAAATGCGTAAGTGTCCGGGGGTGCCGGATACCGGGCCTGGGGACAGTCCCCGATCACGCCTTGTGTAAATTATCGCCTCGGCCACCGGGGACAGGCACCCGGCACTTATTTTCCTAAGGAAGACTTACGGATTATTAAAATAAGTGCGGGGAGCCAGTCCCCTTCAAACTAAAATAAAGTGTCGCTGTAGTGTTAAGGTTTAAGGCGTGATTGTCGGCAATCACCACCAAGTACCCCCTGAATGGCTACGAAATTGCTGTATTCAGAACAGCTTAACCCAGGCCTTTAAGGCCGGCATCTTAACACTACAGCGAAACTTATAAAATATAATATTGATCTCACTTGGGGACAGGCACTTTTGCCGGTTGATAAATAACAATTGCTCCAAAAATTTGGCGGCAAAAGAGCCAGTCCCCGGAGGTCA
>PWSL01000102.1 GCA_003563255.1 Desulfonatronospira sp.
AAATAACTGGGTTGCGGGCACAGCCCAGCTTTATGAATTTATATCGTAATCAAAATAACCACTTATGCGGTTAAAACTTAAAACCTGTATACTGTAGGGATAAAGACCGTTTATATTCATAATATGTTGAAAGGTTTTTTGACAGTGTATAAAGTTATTGTATTCTGACGGATCCACCTGCAGGATGGTTTCACCGGATAATAAAGATCGTATTCTAAATCCAGTTATGCCGCAATGGAGCAGGTGGTCTTCGGCATGCTTTATACTGAGTAAGACATCCCGGTCCAGGTGTTTGCCGTATTCGAACCGGGTCATGAGACAGGATCTGGAAAAAGCCGGCAACTGCGGTACCATGATTTGCTGAGCAATCTGTTCCACTGAAATGCGGTCAATTCCCAGAACAGAAAAAGGGGATACTATGCCCAGCTCTTCCAGGGCCTGCATCCC
This sequence comes from Desulfonatronospira sp., assembly GCA_003563255.1. Lineage (GTDB taxonomy): Bacteria > Desulfobacterota > Desulfovibrionia > Desulfovibrionales > Desulfonatronovibrionaceae > Desulfonatronospira. The sequence goes on from PWSL01000102.1 coordinate 448, forward strand.
AGGGCGATAATTTTTAAGCTCACTGCTGTTGGTGCCTTCGACAATGGTATTATCTTCAGCTGCCTGTTGCCCAAGGGCGGAAAAAAGCATGAGTTTACAATGATAGCAGCGCTCCCTGCTGTTAATCAGCAACCTGTGATTCTGCAGGGGATCTATGTACATAAACGAGTGCGGTATTGAATATTCACGTACAAAGTGCTGTACTTTACTTATTTCCCAGGCTGTTATGTGTGGTCCATAAAAAGTAAAACACTTGAATTCAATATTTCTGACATGGCAGAAATATGCCAGGGTAATACTGTCTACACCTCCAGACAGGGCAACTGTCAATGGAGACAGGCCGATAAGATATGAATACAGCTCATCAGTTGGATTCAATTTTATCCTGGGCCTGTGTCAGCAAAAATTCGCCGGACTGTATCCAGTCCTTTAAAAGATCAGCAATCTCAAGTGACATATAGCGACTGGTCAATGGTACTGTTGTTACCTTTTTCTCGTTGATCTCAACGCTGCCGGAAAGCAGTTGTTCATGCGTGACATAGGCCAGGATTTTGGCCTTTCCTGCTCCATAATCATATCCGTAATCAATGACTGGCATGTGGATATCTGAATCGTCAACACCTGTATACCATGCTATTTCTTCATTCAGGACCGGGATGGGTATCCCGATCCCAACTGCCATGGAACATCCATAGCCTGCAAAACTGACTCCTCTGAGGTATCTGGAATTCATTCCATGGAGATCTCCCTTGACCATCAAAGTACCTGAAGGCAATTTGGGAATGCCCCGTTCGTTCCTCGGGGGATCAGGATTATGCTGTGTTCCTTCACCAATTACATATCCAATGCCCCCGCCGAGAAAAATTCTAGTGCCAAGTCCGGTGGTCAAAAGGTATGGATCATTAAATAAAGGACTCAGACAACCTGCAGTAGCAAAATTGAGGTTACCCATATTTGCCCTCAAGGGGCCCATGTAAGTATATTTTATACTGTTAGTAAGATTAACAGCGCAGTTATAGTTCTGATATGCATTTCTTGGGTTGAAAAGCACTGCTGTCTTCAACTCGTCGAGTGTTATATCTTTTTCCAGCATTTTTCTTGGGTAACAGTCAGTCCCATACCCTTGGACATAAAGGTGGACCGACTGCCCGCTGACCAGATTTTCTATAACATGACCGCCCCCGTAAGCAAACTTTCCGGGATATACTTTATTCAGCGGATCATTCTCTATAGTCTCTGTAACACCAATATAAGCATCGACAGCTGCCAGACCTCCATAACAGGGAACATTATTCAGATATATTTTATGACCTTTTATCATGGGTGGCTTCTGCCCGAAATTGAATATCATGCCGGAAGAACACATTGGAGAAAAAGTACCGGTGGTTACGACATCCACCTCCCTGGCTGCTTTTACCTTTCCCTGGTCCCTGACAATATCAGCCATCTCTCTGGCATTGACTACCACTGCCTTTCCCGCCTTAATTCGACTATTGATTTCATCAATAGTCCTGGTGACTTTGTTATTATCAGACATATATAATCCTTCACAAATAGCTGAGATTTTTAATCAATAAATTCAGTGCGTTAAAACGGCGCATGTATAAAAATGCTGTTTGGGTTCCTGGTTCCTGGTCAGTGACTTACTCCTGAGACCCTGCCTGCCCCTTTAAACAACGCTGAAATCGTTCCTGCGGAGCAGGGTTTAACAGTGGTCACAAAAAAAAAGAAAAATTTAAGCCATGGCGGGGGTTCAGTGCTTAGCAGTGGGACTGTCCCGCACTTATTTTTGTAAATCTCAAGGCTGTAACTTATTCATCAGAAAAATAAGTGCGGGACTGTCCCAATTGGGATAAGAGCACTGCTATATCTTGGGTTGCGGGCAAAGCCCGCGTTAGAAAGTTTGCCTGCTATTAACCAGGCAGGAAATCAGCGGGGACAATCCCAATACCAGCGCTGAACCACAGTCATGGCTCAAAACCTTCATGTAATTCATGACCAGGCTTCAGCGGTAAGCAGTTGAAAATATAACTTAGATAAGGACTCAGTGCAAGAAAAGGATGCTGATGAAAAATTTAAAAAAGGTGCATCCACTTAGCTGATGCTTTTTCTGGGTAAGTATCACTACAGCGATACTTTATATAAGCTGGAAGAGAACTGGCTCTTTTGCCGCCGGATAGTCCAGCTGTTTTACGGTTTGAGGTCGGCAAAAGTGCCTGTCCCCGGTGGCCGTTTTAGCCATCCAGCACTCACTTTCATCCGGCACTCATGAATGCCGGATGAAAGTGAGTGCTAGATTGATTACCTTCTGGCCTGGCTTCCGCCTGTCACGCCTGTGGCGTGATTTAATTGCTCGCAGAGCAGGCCCGAAGGGCATTAAACAGAGAGCCAGGACAAAAATGATTATCTCTTCATCAATCTCTTAATCTATGCCTGCCACGCGTCTTTGGCGTGGTTAATCCTGTCAAAAAAAACTCTTTTCTTTATTGTTTTGCGGGCAAAGCCCGCGTTAGTGACAATACCTCAGCTTCACCACTTAAGCATTGCGTACTTTGCCTGCCCAGTTGAATTGCTCGAAGAGCAAGTCCGAAGGGCATTCAACCGGGGCGGCTGGCCTGCCACGCGCTTCGCGTGGTTCAAAATTATCTTGTTTTTTACCCCTGCTAAACCCTGCTATGCAGGAACGATTTCAGCGTTGTTTAATGGAGCAAGTAGGGTTTCAAGAGTAAGTCACCAGGCTTTTTCCGCGACCGTGCACGGAACAAGTGGCCCCTTCAGGGCAAAAGAGACTGCCCACGGAATACACGGAATTTCACGGAATATGCGTTGCTTCGCAGTGCTTAAAACTTCCGTGCCCTTCCGTGTGTTCCGTGGGCATAACCTCTTGGCTTTCTTTGAAAATGAAACAACATGTTGTTCCGAAACTTGTGCTAAGCGCCTAAAGTGGACAGTGCCAGCAACCCATAATAATCTGAGAGTTGCCCACACATGCCCCCACGTTCAAGGACCTAGATTGATATTTGGCATCAGAGCCCGATAAACAATGAGGCCGCCTTGGAGAAGCACAAGCGCCCGCCAGAGGCTGGTGGTTCCAGGCTCTCCGTCGCTTTTTCGTC
>PWSL01000415.1 GCA_003563255.1 Desulfonatronospira sp.
CAGTATTTTTATGGAAAGAATAGCGCAGGTTCAATCCTCTGCTTCACCAGTTCATGCTGAAGACAGTCTGCAAACAGACAGCGGAATCAGACATTATTCTACCATATTGTTTCCGTTGCCTGACGAAAACGGAATTCTTCGCTCCATAGGCGCCATTGCCCTGGACACAACAGAACATAAACATGACAAAGAAGCCCTGCTCGCAGCAAAAGAGCAGGCCGAGACTGCCAACCAGGCCAAGTCAGAATTTCTGGCCAATATGAGCCATGAGATACGCACTCCGCTGAACGGCATCATGGGCATGATGCAGCTGTTATCAGCAACAGGCCTTAACCAGGATCAGGAGAATTTCATTCGCCTGGGAAACATTTCAGCAAAGAGGCTGACCCAGCTTTTATCCGACATTCTGGATCTTTCCAGTATTGAAGCCGGGAAGATGGTTATCCGGGAAAAAGAATTCAGTCTTAAGAATATTTGTGATTCACTGGATGAACTTTTTGTCATTCCGGCCAGGGAAAAAAGTCTCACCCTGGACTTTTGCCTTGACCCAACTCTTCCTGAAAAGCTTATCGGTGACGATACAAGGGTGCATCAGGTTCTTTTCAACCTGATGGGCAATGCAATAAAATTTACTGAGAATGGCAGTGTCAGTCTGAGTATATCTCCAGCATCACAGCCTGATAATGGCCATAAGCGTATTTCATTCTCCATTACTGATACCGGTACGGGCATCCCTGAAGACAAGCTGGACAAGCTGTTTCAGCCTTTTAGCCAGGCGGACGGCTCTATGACCAGAGAGTATCAGGGCGCAGGTCTTGGCCTGGTCATAGTTCAACGGCTGGTCAGCATGATGGCCGGAAACATTTCCGTGGAAAGTGAGCCAGGTCAGGGAACAACCGTGCATGTAGTTCTGCCCTTCAAAATGCCGAAAAAAGAAATAGCTCAGGTTGCCAAGGAAACACGGCAGTCCGCCAGGCAGTCCGGCAGCCTGGATATCCTTCTGGCTGAGGATGATCCCCTTAACCAGATAGTTATCAAAAGAATACTGGAAAAGGACGGACAAACAGTGACCCTGGCCAGAAACGGCCAGGAAGCTGTGGACATGTTGCAGGAAAAGGCATTCGACATTATCCTTATGGATATTCAGATGCCGGTGATGACCGGGGTTGAAGCTACACGGGCAATCCGGGAGTCAGCTTCCTTAGGTGCAAAGAAAGATATTCCCATCATCGCGGTAACTGCTCATACCCAGCCCGGGGACCGGGAAAGATTTCTGGAGGCCGGAATGGATGACTACATAGGTAAACCGGTGAGCAGCGAGGACTTTCAGAGAGTGTTCAGCAAGTTCTTTGGATAGAAGGCAATACAGGATGCGCCTGCAAAAAGTCATTTTTACAGACATTGAGGACAGAAGCCTGATGACAGAGTACAGAAAAATCAAAGAGTTAAGTTCAGTAGTCCATGCCCCATAATTTTGACGGTCTCACCCAAACCTGATTGGAGTAAATCATGTCACAGAACCCCGCATCCAAGGCCTTTTCCGTCACTTCCCTGGAAGAATGTCAGGATCTGTTCACAAATGCTCCCATAGGCATTTTCACTTCCACGCCGGAGGGCAGGTTGCTCTCTGTCAACCCGGCCATGGCCAGAATGTTCGGGAGGGTGGAGGCGGGCAAGATGGTAATCATCGAGGAGGAATTCAAAACCAAGGAATTGGTGGATTCCATAGTCGACCTGTTCAAAGTAACCATCAGGGATAAGGATTTGTCCCTGGTCTTTAAACTGGACCCGGCCCTTCCGGAAAAGCTTGTGGGGGACCCGACCCGTCTGCGCCAGATCCTGTTCAATTTGGTGGGCAATGCCCTCAAGTACACAGATAGAGGTGAGGTCCGCCTGGAAATTACTCCACTGGACCGGTCCAATGGTGACCAGCGGCTGCTTTTTACGGTATCGGATACAGGCATAGGCATACCCCAAGACCGTCTCGAGACCCTTTTTCAGCCTTTTGTCCAGGTGGACAACAGTTATACCCGCAGATACCAGGGAGCCGGGCTGGGCCTGGCCATCATCCGCCGCCTTGTGGATCTCATGGGAGGCAACATCAGTTTTGAAAGCACTGAAGGCCAGGGGACCACAGTGTATGTCAGCCTGCCCTTTAAGGTGCCTGAGAAAGTATTTCCGCTGCAACAGCAAAAGACCGGGCAACTGGACCGGGCGAAAAAGGCTCTGCATGTCCTTCTGGCTGAAGACGATGTCTCCAACCAGTATCCCCTAAGGAAGCTGCTGGAGAATATGGGGCATACTGTTACAGTTGCTGAAGACGGACAACAGGCCCTGGATATGCTCATGGAGAACAACTTTGACTGCATCCTCATGGACATCCAGATGCCGGTCATGGATGGAGTGGAGGCCACGCGGCGCATTCGCGCCGCAGAGGACAGAGGTCGGACGCTGGATGTCGGATCTCAGTCCTGGGGTAGGATCCCCATTATCGCCCTGACGGCTTACGCCATGCAAGGAGACCGGGAGAAATTTCTGGAGGCAGGCATGGACAACTATCTGTCCAAGCCGGTGCGCATGGAGGATTTGGCGAAAGTGCTGGAGAGGAATGTCCAAAATGAAGACGATTGAGAACAGCCAGGCAGGGATGTTGTGCGGAGTTTACCAATGAACAAGGATTATGAAGTAAGCAAAGAGAGCTTGAGAAAACAGGCCGAGGCCCGGCTGTCCAAGATATCAAAACCCGTCGAGGACCTGACTCCTGAAGAGGTTAAGGCTTTGCTCCATGAATATCAAGTCCACCAGATCGAACTTGAGATCCAGAACGAGGAGTTGCGCGATGCTCGGCAACAACTCCAATCAGCCAGGGACCGTTACGCGGAGCTCTTCAACAACGCCCCGTTGGGATACCTGATCATTGACCAGGCTGGAATCATTTCCCAGGCAAACAAGACCTTTGCGGCCTTTATTGGCCTTGAGCCCCACAATCTATCCGGCAAGGCCCTGAATGACTTGCTTATGCCATCAGACCGCTCCGCCTTTCATGGCCGCTTCAAAGCCTTTTTCAAAAAACCGGCTGGGAAGGAACTGGATTTCCGGCTCCCAGGCCCTTCCGGAGAACTGACGGTCCGTTGCGTCGGGAGGAAGGAGAATGAACCCCAGGCCCCTCCCTCAGGGGAACCGTCCCAAAGGCTGCTGCTTGCAGTCAGCGATATCAGCAGGCAGGTCCGGGCAGAGAAAGTCCTGCGCGAACGGGAGCAGCATCTGCAAGCGATTCTGGAAACAACCCAGGATGGTTTCTGGACCCTGGACATGCAGGGGCGGGTGATTGAAGTCAATGCGGCCTACTGCAGCATGTCCGGCTACAAGAGAGACGAGCTTCTCCAGATGAGCATCCCGGACCTGGAAGCCTTGGAAAGCCCCGGAGAAACCGAATCTCGGATCAAGAGGATTATTGCTGCTGGTGGCGAATGCTTCGAGACTAAACACCGCCGAAAAAACGGCAGTCTTTTCGACGTGGAGGTTTCCGCATCGTACATCGAGGCTGGAGGCGGCA
>PWSL01000097.1 GCA_003563255.1 Desulfonatronospira sp.
ATTTTCCAGGCCGGCCAGCACCAGGTGTGCGGGAAAAGGCAGGCAGCCCTTTTCAAGCATGCGGGCCACATGCCGGGGATGCCTTGCCTCCTCCATCCAGCCGCGGCTTTGGGTATAATCCTTGAAAGCAGTGCTCCATTCCAGAAAGGCCCTGTGGTCAGGAGAGCTCCAGAGTACCGGGTCCTGGCGGTCCTGCAGGTTCCATTGCTCAAAAAGGGTCCATGCCCGGGCCGCCTGGCGGGCTGTTTCCTCCAGGTGCAAAAGTCCCCGGGAGTGCGGGGACTGCCGGATGATATCCTCCCACAGAGAAAGCTCCTGGTCCCGGGTGATGGGCAAGGGGTGGGAAACATCCGGGTGGTGGTAGGTGATCTCTTCCATGCAGCGTATAATCCAGCTGCTGAAGGGCAGGATATCCGGAGTCTCCCAGGCGGTGCGGCCAGTTGAAGCCTGGTGGCTGGTAAAACGCTGCAGCAGGCTGCGGCTCAGCCTGCGGTTTACTGTGAGCAGCAAAGCTCCCTCTTCCAGGGCCTGGAAAACATCCTTTTCAGAAAGATAATGGGTTTGGGGCATGGCTTGAATTATAAATGAAAGCTCCAGGATTTCAAGGGTGAGACGAAGAGTGTCTGGCTTGACAAATACCAGGGATTTCAAAGAAACTCCTTGGCGGTTACTTATGATAATTTGTAATTTTAAGACAGGAGCCGGAATATGCTTGATTTTGATGAACTGACAATTCGTGACCAGGTGGCTGACAGCAGGGTGATTTTTCAGCGGGGGCGTACTTTATACGAGGACGGGGCCTACATGTGCATGGAGGCCTTCCCGGAAGAGGGCAGATATGAATACCAGGTGGACGGCAACTACGGGGATTATTCCACAGTAGTGTCTCTGGGGGACGATGGCCTGGACTGTTCCTGCGATTGCCCCTATCCGGGACCCGGATGCAAGCACGTTGTGGCCGTGGCCCTGGATGTGCTGGACCGGGTCCAGGAGTGGCAGGACAAGTCCAGTACCCAGGAGCCGGAGAAGCTTTCCAACTATCTTACTCCTGAAGAAATCCGGGAAAAAGCCATGGAGGACCGCCGAAGCCGGGCCAGGAAAGAAGAGTTCAGCCTGATCCGCGGGGACATGATCAAGGGGGATCATCTCCTGGAAACAGAGCAGGGCAGGCAGTACCGGATAACCCTGCATGACCCGTCAAAAGGGCTGGGACATTGTTCCTGCCCGGATTTCAACACCAGTCAACTGGGCACCTGCAAGCACCTTCTGGCCCTCAAGGAACAGCTCTTGAGCAAAAAGGACCTGGAGCAGGCCAGGGAGGAACTGTTTCCCTTTGTGGATGTTTACTGGGATTCCACCCAGGGCCTGCCCAGGCTTTTCTGTGAACGCCCTCCTGGCGAGATTCAGGAGATTGCCCGGGTACTGGAGAAATATTTTGACCAGGAAGGGATTTTCAGGTTTGAAAACCTGGGAAGCATGCTGGATTTCATGGATGCGGTCCGGGAGCGCAAACAGGTGCGCATCAGGGAGGAAGTGCACAACCGGGTGGATGAATATTTATTGAAACAGGAGGTAGAAGAGCTTTCCCGCGAAGAGCTTCCCTCTCTTGAGGGCATAAGTACGGCCCTGTATCCCTACCAGGTAGAGGGGGTGCGCTTCGGGCTGTATCGCAAGGCCGCACTGATCGGTGATGAGATGGGTCTGGGAAAGACCCTGCAGGCCATTGCCCTGGGTATTTTAAAAAAGGAGGTATTTGGTTTCAACCGGGTCCTGGTAATCACCCTGGCCTCCTTGAAGGAACAGTGGAAGCGCGAGATTGAGAAATTCACCAGTGAACAGGCCGTGGTGGTGGCCGGATCGGCCGGAATGCGCCAGCAGATTTATTTTCAGGATGAGAGCCTGTTCAAGATCACCAATTATGAAGCCGTGCTGCGCGATGTGAGCACCCTGCGCCGTTTCAAGCCTGATCTGGTCATCCTGGATGAGGCCCAGAGGATCAAGAATTTCGCCACCAAGACCGCGGATTCGGTCAAGAGCCTGCCCCGCAAACATGGCCTGGTCCTGACGGGAACCCCCCTGGAGAACAAGCTGGAAGACGTCTATTCCATTGTGCAGTTCCTGGAACCGCACATGCTGGCCCCGCTCTGGAAGTTCGCAGCGGATCACTTTATGCTCAGCCGCGAGAAAAAGGACAAGATCCTGGGGTATCGCAACCTGGCTCTGCTGCATGAAAAGTTAAAGCCACTGGTGATCCGCAGGCGCAAGGAGGAGGTGCTCAAGGATCTGCCGGACCAGGTCACCAATACCTATTACCTGGAGCTGTCCGAAGTGCAGGCCAAGATGCACGATGGGTACAAACAGTACCTCCTGCCCCTGCTGAACAAGAAGTTTCTGACCCCCATGGATGTGCGCCGCATACAGGAACTGCTTCTGCAGATGCGCCGGGTGTGCGATTCCACCTACCTGGTGGACCGCAACACCAGGATCTCGCCTAAACTCCAGGAACTTGAGGGCATCCTGGATGAAATCGTGGTCCAAAGCGGGCGCAAGATGGTCATTTTCAGTGAATGGACCACCATGACCTACCTCATAGCCAAACAGTTATCCAGAATGGGCATCAACTTTGTGGAATTAACCGGCAAGATACCGGTGCACAAACGCCAGGCCCTGATTGACGAGTTCACCAACAACCCGGAATGCAAGGTGTTTCTGTCCACGGATTCCGGGGGCACCGGGCTGAACCTGCAGGCAGCTGACTGCGTGCTCAACTTTGAGCTGCCCTGGAACCCGGCCCGGCTGAACCAGCGCATCGGGAGGGTGAACCGCATAGGGCAGACCAGCACCAGCATAAATGTCATCAACCTGGTGAGCAAAAACAGCATTGAGGAAAAGATACTGGCCGGGATTCATCTAAAGACCGAGCTGTTCACCGGTGTCTTTGACGGCGGAGTGGACATGGTGGAGTTTTCCAGGGAAAAACGCAACCAGATGCTCAATGAGCTCCGGGCCATGATGGGCCAGGAAATGGATGAGGACCTTGGGGATAAAGAGTCCAGGGTCTCCGAGGATATCCCTGAGGATACTCCGCATTTTTTAAATCCCCAGGCTCTGGCTGAAGCACAGCAGGAAGATTTTCCAGGGACGCAGGCCCAGGGCGCGTCTGAACCGGAAGATATGCCAGGGGCTGAGCAGACGGCAATGGCTGGGGAAACTAAAGCCGCAAATGATGAAGACCAGCCCCGGGATGACGCTGGCAGTGTGCCGGGTGTCCCTGATAAAAGTCCGGAAAAGATGGAAGCAGTGCTGAATCAGGGTCTGGAATTTATGAGCGGGCTTCTGGAAATGGCCACTGGACAGAAGTTGAACAAGACTGAAGAGGACAAACCCATGCTCAAGGTGGACAAGGAAACCGGAGAGGTGACCATGAAGTTCAGGCTGCCCGGCTTTTGATGGTTCAGTCAATCTTATGCCGACACTGTGACGGGTGGCATACATAGCCCGCTTTGGTGCTGAATGTGTCTGAAA
>PWSL01000240.1 GCA_003563255.1 Desulfonatronospira sp.
ATCTGCGGCAACATGGCCATGCATGAGACCTTTGTAAACGTAAGGAAGGTGAGCTGATGAAAAAGAAATACGCCATGGTTGTCGACTCCTCGGTGTGCATCGACTGCAAGGCCTGCATGGCCTCCTGCAAGGTGGAGCACGGCCTTCCACGGGGCTACTGGCGCAACTGGATCAAGGAGAAGTCTCCTGACTTTTCCATGGGCAAGTATACCTATGCCCATTATCAGCCGGGAGGTTGCATGCACTGCGACAATCCCACCTGCGTGCACGCCTGTCCCAGCGGCGCCACCTACAAGGACGAGGAGACCGGCATTGTCCAGATCAACAAAGACTTCTGCATAGGCTGCGGCAACTGTATTGTTGCATGCCCTTATTCTGCCAGGTACCGCCATCCCACCCACAGGGTCCCGGACAAGTGCGACTATTGCCAGGACCGCATGGCCATGGGCCTGCAGCCGGCCTGTGTGGACACCTGCCCAACCAAGGCCAGGGTCTTCGGGGATATAAACGATCCTGAAAGTGAAGCTGCGGTTCTGCTTAAAGACAGAAAATGGGTCCAGATAAACACCGAACCCGAGGATACCGACCCCAATATGTACTACCTGGCGGACACCGAGCCCATGGACTGGCCCGGGGAAGTTGAATACCCCGCAGCCCATGCCACCATGACCCGTCTGGTCAACCCACTGTTCAAGGTGGCTGTAGGGCTGTCCGCACTGGGCGCTGCAGTCATGTTTGTAAAGCAGATCACTTCGGGCTCCGAGACCTCCGGGCACGATGAAAAAAAGAAGGAGGCATAATACCATGCAGGAAAAAATGATCCCACGCCACGATAAAGGCGGCATCTTCATTCACTGGTTCAATGCCGTTTGCTGGATTACCCTGACCCTCACCGGACTGGGCCTGATCAATGAGCACTGGAATCCCCTGGGAGGCTGGTATCCGGCCATGATGCGCACCATCTTCGGCAGTCCGGAAATGCTTTTGAATGTGCATATGTACCTGGGTCTTTTCTGGGCCATAGTAGTAATAATCTATGTTCTGGGAAGGATCACCGAGAGCCTGGCTTTTGCAAAGGAATCCTTTTCCATCAGCCCCTCCCGGGATATGACCTGGATGGTCAAGAAAAATATCCAGATGACCATGGGCGAAAAAATGCTCAAAAAGCTGGGTATGACCACAGACATTCCCCCGCAGGGATTTTACAATGCCGGACAGAAACTCTTCGCCCAGGTGACAATCATTGCCGGAGCAGTAATGATTGTCACCGGAGTGATCATGTTCCTGTCCACCATGATTCTAAACAATCCCAATATCGTGGCCTGGTCCAGAACCTTGCATTATCTGTTTGCCACTCTGGCTCTGGCCGGACTTATCGTGCATATATACATGGCGGCTATTTCGAGAGAAGAAAGACCGGCCTTTAAATCCATGTTCACGGGTGAGGTGCCTGAGAGCTATGCCAAACATCATCATGAACTCTGGTACAACAAGATAAAAGACAAGGTTTGACCCAAAAGTCTGCAGCAGCCACAAGCAGGCTGTTGCAGCCACTACACTACCCTGCAAACATTCTATAGCCCCCTGAAGCGAAGCCGGTCCGGTGTTTAAGCCTGAAACTTCGCTTCAGGCACAAATCGCCAAACTGTTTCAGAAAAGGTAACCATTCAGGGGGTCCTCGGTTGTGACTAATGGCACAAGGCCAGAGGACTGTCCCCCTGGCCGGCACCTGCCCACTGAATGGTTGCCAGACAAGCTTCTGCCAGATGAACATCATGTGGCGAAAGCTTCCGCAAAGAGGACACTGCCATGAACTATCACAGAATCATACCCTGTCTTTCCTTCCTTTTTATGTTCCTTGTCTTTACGGTACCTCTCGAAGCTGCTCAAAACCCGAAAGTCTGGTGGGAAGACGCTGTGAAAAAGGCTGAAGAAGAGGGATACCAGCTGATAGAATCATCTCAGCTGCACAGTCTCTACCAGGATAAAGAGCAGATGACCGTCATCGACAACCGCTACGAATACGAATTCAAGTATGCAAACATCCTGCCCGGGGCCGTAAACGTCCCTTTTCGGCCGGCTGAGAGCAGAAGCCTGGACCCAGGCAAAAAAGAACAGCTTATCAGCGCCATGGGCGACGACAAGAATCGTACAATCATTTTTTACTGCCGCAGCTTCAGGTGAGTCCAAAGCGGCATTGCGGCCAGGTGGGCCGTTCGACTTGGTTATAAAAATGTATATCGCTACAAGGCTGGTATCATGGCCTGGGAAGAAAAATATCCCGAGATGGTGGAGACTCCATGAGTGATGACAACATAATGCCCGGCAATCTTCCCAGCCTGGAGCAGGCTGGCAGGCAGCATGTACTTCAGGCCCTGGAGCTTCTGATTCAGATATTCTGGACCAGCGACGGCCGCAAAAACTGGGAGGAGCTGTGGAAAAGCTCCAGCACTGTATGGACCGGCCTGCATGGCATTGTTTTTAGAGAACCACCCCGCATCGTTATTTATCTCAATGAGCTCCGGGACCAGGGCAAAGAAGCTGTAGTCATCCGGGACCTGGAAAACGTTTTCGTAGATATATTTATAAACACCTACGGCGGCATCAGCGCTCCTTTATATCACTCCTGCTATCATGGTGATGAACAGCGCCTGATGCAGCAACCAGCCCAGGAGATGCAGGAGAGACTCTCTGAGGCAGGCCTGGTGCCCGGAAAATCGGGTGAGCCTGTGGACCATCTCTGTCTGGAGCTGGAATATCTTTACTTTTTAATCAGCCTGTACCAGCAAAGTCCTGATCCTGAAATCGCTGCAGAAACAGCTGACTTCTCAGGCAAATTCATGCTCCCGTGGATTGATGAATTTCTGCAGCGCATACCCACAGATTATCACGCCGCCGCTTTTTTTGCAAAAAGTACCGAAGCCATGCGGGATCTTCTAAAGATGCTTGGAAGGACTGGCTGATAAGTCTAGCCAGGCTGAATGATTATAAATGATCCGGTTTAACCCTGGAGACTGTGTATGAAACAAACTCCCCGGATAAGCGCCGACATAATTCTGGATACAAGCGGACTGAGTTGTCCTCTGCCATTGCTGAAAACCAAAAAGATTTTGGACTCTCTTGAATCCGGCCAGATACTGAAAGTAATCTGTACCGATCCCGGCTCAAAGGAGCATATCCCGAACCTGGGATTGCGAAACGGCAGCAGTTATCTTGGTATGGAGCACACAGACGATGATACCCTGATTTACTTCATCAAGAAAGACTGAGTACAAGGCCTTACCAGCAAAAAAAGTCGTAACCATTCAGGGGGGTTCTCGGTGGTGATTACTTTCCCCAGGCCTGGGGACTGTCCCGCACTTATTTTTCTAACGCTCACATCTGTAAATTGTTCATCAGAAAGTATCTGTTTAGCGCTTTGCATGTGGCATGGGGACTGGCTCTTCCGGGACCCACTTGTCCCAAAAAATGAGATGTTTTAAGCACAAAATGATGCTCAAGTGGGTCCCGGAGTGCCTGTCCC
>PWSL01000378.1 GCA_003563255.1 Desulfonatronospira sp.
AACGGCGGGCTTTTCGACCCCATGAACGGCTATGACTGGGTGAACGCCGATCTCTTCCTCCCGGACAGCCTTTTCTCCAACACCAACGCAACCCGGCAAGGCGATACCGGGGACGGCATCCTGGATGTCTTTGACCGCTTCAACTTTACCGTGAAAGAGGATGAGCCCCTGGAAAGGGAGGTGGCCATTGATCCGGAGCTCCTGGGCAAGGCTTATGAAAAGTTCAATGCCATCCGCTCGGACAATTTTGATGAATTTGAAAAGGCCTTAAAAAGCGGAAAGAAAGGGGACGAAAACAAGTTCAACCGTCAGTTCGGGGTGTTTTACACTCCCAGGCAGTTCGTGCACTACATGTGCAGGCAGGCCCTGATCCGTTACCTGGCCACTGAACTCTCCGGCAAGGGGCCGGGCGAGGACCTGGAAACCCTGGTCCGGATGGGGGAAGGGATAAGCGCCAACGAAGCCAGGGTGATGAAACATGCCAGGGAGACAAGGAGTTATTCGCACAAGCTGCCTCAATCCGTGCGGGAGCATGCTGAAGCAATTGATGCATGTCTAGCCGGGATAACCGTGTGCGATCCGGCTGTGGGTTCAGGCGCTTTCCCAGTGGGCATGATGATCGAAATAGTCCGGGCCAGGACTGTTTTGTCCATTTTCATGGAAAACCAGGACTCCCGTTCAGCCTATGATTTCAAACGCCACTGCATCGAATACGGGCTCTTCGGAGTGGATATCGACCCCGGGGCAGTGGAGATCGCCAAGCTCAGGCTCTGGCTTTCCCTGATCGTGGACGAGGAGGATCCCCGGCACATCAAGCCTTTGCCCAACCTGGACTTCAAATTCGTCCAGGGCGATTTCCTGCAAAGGATCAGAAGGAAGGAGCAGATGCTTCACCTGCTCAACGAGGTCAACCTGGAAGAGGCCAAGAAAAAATACTTCAACGAGGCCGATCCCAGGCGCAAAAACGAATACAGGGAAATGATCAATGAGCTTCTGCACCAGATGACCAAAGGGTATACTCTTTTTGATTTCAGGATCTATTTTTCTGAGGTGTTCAGGCACAAGGGCGGGTTTGACGTCATGATCGGCAATCCGCCGTATATCCAGCTGCAAAAGGACGGCGGCAGGCTGGCCCGGCTGTACTCCGGATATGACTATAAAACCTTTCAAAGGACAGGAGACATCTACACCCTGTTTTACGAAAACGGCATCAGGATGCTCAAGCCCGGCGGGCACTTGTGCTTCATCACCAGCAGCAAGTGGATGAAGTCGGAATACGGAAAAAGCCTGAGGCAGTTTTTATGCTCTTACAACCCAGTCCTGCTTATTGAACTGGGTCCTGGGGTTTTTGAAAGCGCCACCGTGGATACCAATATTCTCCTGATCCAGAAAGACAAGAACCGGAACTGTCTGCAAGGAATAACCCTGGTCAAAGAGGCAAGGGAAAACAGTCTGGATGATTTCATCAATGCACATAAGGCCTTTATTCCCAGTCCAGGTGAAAAGGTCTGGTTTATCGGAAGCCAGACCCAGCTGAATCTGCGGGAAAAGATCGAGGGCCTGGGCAAGCCCCTCAAAGAATGGGAGGTAAATATTATTCGCGGGGTTTTGACTGGGTATAACAAGGCCTTTATTGTTGACCAGGCCACCCGGGACCGCCTTGTGGCTGAAGGTCCCAAAAGTGCCGAGATACTCAGGCCGGTTTTGCGGGGCCGGGATATTGAACGCTATACTTATAATTGGGCTGGGCTTTGGCTCATTGCCAGTGGTTACGATCTTGACCTTCCTGGACAATATCCAGCTGTTTTTGCGCACTTAAAGCAATTTGAGGCCAGCGCCAGGAAGCGCCATGATCAGGGTTTGCACTGGTGGAATCTGCGGGCGTGTGCATATTATTCCGAGTTTGAGCAAGAAAAGGTGGTCTGGATAGAGCTGGCGGATAAAGGTCGCTTTGCATATGTAGAACCGGGCGTTTACACCGAGGCCACGACTTTTCTTATGACCTTATCCAGGCCAAAGTATTTTGTCGGTTGCTTGAATTCCAGGCTTATCAACTGGTACTTCAGTTCAATTTGCGCTTCTTCTGGGATGGGGACCAACAGGTGGAAAAAAATATATGTGGAGTTGCTCCCTGTTCCCCCAATCACTCCAAAAAACACGGAAACAGTGGGTAAAATCGAAACCCTGGTAGACAGGATCATCGACTTGAAAAATGACAGCCAGGATACCAGCCGCCTGGAAAACCACATCGATCAGCTGGTTTACCGGCTCTATGACCTGACCCCGGAAGAGATCGGGGTGGTGGAGGCTTCGGAGCAAAATTAAAATGATCGATATTTTTTAACGCGTTATTCTTGCGCTTGATGCAAAAAAGTGCTTACATGCCCAGAATTTGATACAGGTAAAGCTTCTTTTGGAACATTCATCAGGAACCAAGAGGGCTTTTTTCAATAATATTCATGCTGTTTTAGTAATACAGACAATCATATATTTCCAGCAGATTAAGATGGTTGCACGTCTTGAAAAGAATTTGTTTTACGGACAGCCTTTCAGGGGCAGGCGACCACCCAGTACACGCTGATGGTGGACAACATTCAGCTGGGCCAAGCAGGCCGTTCAAGGACAGGGACGATCCTAACGGAATTACCATGGTAATGTCTTTTGAAGGCAATTATGACCGATCTAGTCCGAATACCAATGCTAGACGAAACTCTGCTTTAGCTCGGATCGGAAACAAAGGACTGAAAGGAAGAGCAGCCACAACCAGAAACACTGTAGCGGTAGACAATGAATCATGAACGACAAGCCTGAAATTATCATAGCTCTGGTTTCACCTGTCGGGGTGGACTTGGAGTCCATCAACAAGATCCTCTCGGACTATTTGAACCAGTTCGGCTACAGAGCCAATATTATTCAGCTGAGCGCTCTTATTCACAAGATTGATGGCCTTGAGACCAGGCTGTCCTTGGAAACGGAAGATGAGCGTATTGATACATACATGACGGCAGGCGACGAGGCGAGAAAAAAGGCGGAGAGAGGAGACATTCTGAGTGCCCTGGCAATAAACGAGATCAACCAGGCCAGACAGGAGGGAGAGCCTCTTCCAGCCACCGCCCATATACTTAGGAGCCTGAAACATCCTGAAGAGGTGCAACTTTTAAGAAATGTCTACGGAGAGGGGTTTTATCTTGTTGGAATATTTTCATCATGGACAAAGAGACTGAGGTATTTTGAGCGGAAAGGTATCACGCAAGAAAAAGCTGAACACCTGATCAACAGGGATGAATCAGAGGAATTCGACTGGGGTCAGCAGACCCGTGAAGCATTTCATCTGGCGGATGTTTTTATTGACGCAGATAAAGATAATGTAGACGACCAGATAAGCAGGTTTCTGGATATTATTTTCGGAAAACCCTTTCTTACCCCAACACGGGATGAATATGCCATGTTCATGGCATTTTCTGCTTCTCTGCGTTCCGGGGACCTGGCTAGACAGGTCGGGGCTGTCATAGC
>PWSL01000224.1 GCA_003563255.1 Desulfonatronospira sp.
CATTCCCAGGGCGAGACAGTGGAAGAAGCTGTAGCCAATATTCAGGAAGCCATTGAGCTCTGTCTGGAAACATTAAACCAGCGGGCCAGACCTACCAGTTCAGACGACCAGGTGCTTGAGGTGGCCTTATAAAATGTCCCGGCTGGGCAACTACTCCGGTATCACCGTGGTCCGGGCTTTTCAAAATGCCGGCTGGTCCGTATCCAGAAAGAGGGGAAGCCATGTTGTTCTGGAAAAACCCGGGCATGAGGCGACACTTTCCATTCCAGTGCATAAGGGCAGGGACATAAAGCGCGGAACCCTCCGGGATCTGATTAAAGATGCCGGCATGACGGTTGACGAATTTACTTCGCTTTTGCCTTGACAGACTGACCAAACAACATCCAGCTTGACGCTTTCCTTTATTATCTTTATCTTTTCAGGTTTTCCAGGCACAAGACTCTATTTTTTCTGTGCAAGAAACCACGTAAATGTTCACCATGATAACTGGTTCTGTCGGGGTCGGTATCGGAATCGGGATCGGTATCGAAGCTGTTGGGGAAGGCCCCACGCAACTTTGGCTTTCGGTTTTCTATCGACCCCGATACCGATACCGACCCCGACACCGATGGCCAGAACAAGAGTACACACAAAATGTGCTGAACAGTTACAAAACCACAAACAATCACCATATACCATGAGTCAGACAACACCATCAGAATCCCAGTTAGCTCAGGAGGTCCGGAAGAGACGGACCTTCGGCATCATCAGTCACCCGGATGCGGGCAAGACCACCCTCACCGAGAAGCTGCTGCTCTTCGGAGGGGCCATCCAGATGGCCGGGAGCATCAAGGCCAAAAAGGCCCAGCGCCACGCCCGCTCCGACTGGATGGAAGTGGAGCAGAAGCGCGGCATTTCAGTTGCTTCATCTGTGATGAAGTTTCTTTACCAGGACTGCGAGATAAACCTCCTGGACACCCCGGGCCACCAGGATTTTTCCGAGGATACTTACCGGGTGCTCACTGCCGTGGATTCGGCGCTCATGGTCATCGACTCGGTCAAGGGCGTGGAGGAGCAGACCAGAAAGCTTATGGATGTCTGCCGCATGCGCTCTACACCCATTATGACCTTTATCAACAAACTGGACCGCGACGGCCGGGACCCTTTCGAGCTGCTGGACGAAATCGAAAACACCCTGGGCATCCAGGCCGCGCCCCTGACCTGGCCCATAGGTATGGGCAAGCTCTTTCAGGGAGTCTATGACCTGGTCAACCAGGATATTCGCTTTTTCACCCCGCCTGATCACAAGGGCAGACGTCCAGAGGAGAGGGCGGTGATCAAAGACCTGGAGGACAGCAAGCTGGATGAACTCATCGGCTCAGCCGCGGCAGAGTCTCTACGCCAGGACCTGGAGCTTATCCATGGTGCCGGCTATCCCTTTGACCGGGATGCTTATCTGGAGGGCAGGCAGACCCCGGTTTTTTTCGGCAGCGCGGTGAACAATTTTGGAGTGGGTGAACTGCTGGAGACCTTTGTCCAGGAAGCCCCACCACCCAGGCCCAGACCGGCCAGTACCAGGGAGGTTTCCCCCCTGGAGCAGGAATTTTCAGGTTTTGTTTTCAAGATCCAGGCCAATATGGACCCGGCGCACCGGGACCGGATTGCCTTTATGCGCATCTGCTCCGGGCGCTTCTATAAGGGCATGAAGGTGCGCCATCACCGCATAGGCAAGGATATCCAGCTTTCCAACGCCATAATCTTCATGGCCCAGGACCGGGCCGGGGTGGAAGAGGCCTGGCCCGGGGACATTATAGGGGTGCACAACCACGGGATACTAAGGATCGGAGATACTCTGAGCAGCAAAGAAGAACTGCAGTTTCTGGGCATTCCCAATTTTGCTCCGGAGTTTTTTCAACGGGTGTTTCTAAAAAATCCCATCAAGTCCAAACAGCTGGAAAAGGGCCTGGTGCAGCTCACCGAGGAGGGGGCCATCCAGCTCTTCAGGCCTGTGGAGGGCAATGACTACATCCTGGGGGCCATCGGGTCTTTGCAGTTCGATGTCACCGCGGCCAGGCTCAAGACAGAGTACGGGGTGGATGCAGCTTACGAGCCTCTGGACTATTCCACTGTGCGCTGGATTTGGGCCCGGGATAAAAAGGCCCTGGAAAAGTTCAGAAAAAGATATTTCAATTCCCTGGTCCAGGACGTGGAAGGATACCCGGCCATGCTTTTCGCCACCAGGTGGCGTCTGGAACGTACCCGGGAGGAATGGCCCGAAATCGAGTTCCTGGCCTCCCGGGAGCAGCAGGAGGCTGAGGCGGCATGATTATTAACCGGGACCTTATAGATGATGCGCTGCAGGCGGTGCGAGGGGCAGGGGAGATTATCCTCAAGGCCTGGGACAGGCCGCGCAACATCAGGCACAAGGGCCGCATCGACCTGGTCACGGATACAGACGTGGCCGTGGAGGACAGCCTGAAGAGATCCCTGGGCCGGATCCTGCCTGAGGCTGACTTTCTGGCCGAGGAATCTGCCGGGGAGACAGAGCTCAGACACGGTCCAACCTGGATCGTGGACCCCCTGGACGGCACCACCAATTTTGCACACAGGATTCCTTTTGTGGCCGTGTCCGTGGGGCTCTGGCAAGGCGGGGCTGTCAAAATGGGCATTGTCTATCTGCCGGTGCTGGGAGAGATGTACTGGGCCGCCCAGGACCAGGGGGCTTTTCTAAACGGGGAGCAAATAAACGTCACTGACACCCGGGACCTTGTCCAGGCCCTGGTGGCCACCGGCTTTCCCTATACCATAAAAACCGACGTGGACCAGGTGCTTGACTACATGCGCCGGGCCCTGATGGCTACCCGGGGTGTGCGTCGCTGCGGTTCTGCAGCCACGGATCTGGCCTTTACCGCGGCCGGGCGTTTTGATGCCTTTTTCGAAATAGGCCTAAAGCCCTGGGATACTGCCGCCGGAGCCTGCCTCATCCGCGAGGCCGGAGGAATGGTCAGCACCATGGACGGGCAGGATTATTTTCCTGGGCAGGATACCATCCTGGGCAGCAACAAGATGCTGCATGAACAGATGATCAAAATGCTCGGGGCTTAAGCCTGGCTGATGGCTGCATGGATGATTGTTCCGCTGTAACCATTCAGGGGGTTAATCGGTGGTGATTACTTGCACCAGGCCCTGGGGACTGTCCCGCACTTATTTTTCTAACGCTCACATCTGTAAATTGTTCATCAGAAAAAAATAAGTGCGGGACTGTCCCCTGGTCACGCCAGAGGCGTGATTGAGGCATCCCCTGAATGGTTACGTTCCGCCTGGTCGGACAGGGCCTTATTGATTTTTTTCAGGAGAAATTATGAAACCAGCGCCTGCAGATATCGCCGACAGGGTAAAACCAGTCCTGTCCGAACACAGACAGGTCATAGCAGCCTATCTTTTTGGCTCTGCTGCATCCGGGCGACTGCGCCCCGGCAGTGACATCGATATTGCTGTCCTGCTGGATGAAAGAGCAGGAAAATTCGACCGCAA
>PWSL01000453.1 GCA_003563255.1 Desulfonatronospira sp.
TCACAAATTATTATTGAAAATAAATGCAGGATGTTCACAGAAATAATTTTTGGTATATGTTTAGCGCTTTGCATGTGGCACGGGGACTGGTTCTTCCGGGACCCACTTGGCCCAGAAAATGAGTCGTTTTGAGCACAAAATGATGCTCAAGCGGGCCCCGGAGTTGCCTGTCCCCTGCTTTCCTTAAAAGCGCTGAACAGATACAATTATTGCAGGACTGTCCCATTTTTGGACAGGGGTTCTTGAATCGGGTTGCGGGCACAGCCCGCTTTGAATTAATTAAACAAGATGTCTGCACGTGAGTTACCTCACAAGTCTTGACCTTTTCTGGAAATCAGGTGGTTATCATGTTTGAAAGAATATTAAATGCTTGTTTTAATTCGGACTTTATAGTCTTTGTCTTGCCTGACAGGGTTATAGTACGCAAAGTCAGGAGAGGTCTTGCCTCCCTTGTTTTCAGGGAAAGCACGCTTGAATATAGTTACAGCCATCAGACAGAATTGCCCAGAATTCTGGAAATGGCCGGAAAATCCCTGAGTTCTCAACCTTCAGATAGATGGTTTCTGGGGTTGCCTTTGAAGTATTTCACCCTGGTAAACCTTACCCTGCCCAGGGCCGCCCAGGAAAACCTGGACGAGGCTGTAAAGTATGCCTTGATGCGCCATGTACCATATGACCTTGAACATGCCCATCTCAACTATGACAAATCCCTGCGCCAGGATTATCTGGACATAAGCGCCATGGTGATCCCGAAAGACTCAATCAAACCTTACCTGAAGGCGGCTTCTGCAGCAGGTGTCACCCTTCACAGTACTTTTCCGTCCATACTTTACTGGGCAAGACTTAAAGGAGACGGGGTGTACCTGTCTATGGGGGATGGCTACGGTGAGGTAATGGTTCATATCCAGGACCGTATTGTTCTTCAAAACTGGGGGCAGCACAGGGCGAAAAATGATCATTCATTTTTAGAGGAGTCCAGCAGGCTTTTGTCCAATATCCCCAATCTTCCTTCCAGTCTTTATATCTGGCAGGGTGCAGAAAAAAACGAGTATATCTGCAGTGCACTGGGGGTTAATCCTGAAAAAGCAAAATTTCTGGATTTTCAGGCAAGCGACGGCCAAAAACAGGTTCTTAACCTGTCCCGGGGATATGAAATTAATCTTTTACCAGCCTGGATCGTCAAGCAGCAGAAGCTTAAAAGCTATTTTATTTATGGGGGAGTCCTTTTTGTGGCAGTATGTATTCTGGTTGTGCCTGTTTCCAAGCTGGCCGGCCAGAAAAGACACTTGACCAAGATAGAAAAAAAGATTGAGGATATTCAGGAGCAGGCAGAAGATTTGCATAGTCTCAGGGAACAGAGCAGGCGTACCATGGACAACCTGGAAAGCATTGCCGAGATGAAAAAAGCATACCCTTCTGTTATAAGTGTTCTCAGTGAACTTACGCGGGCAGTACCTGAAACGGCATGGGTCCATTCTATGACCTTTTCCGATAATACGGTAACAATTCAGGGGGAGGCGGAATCTGCCACCTCAGTGATGGAGTCTGTAGAGAATTCCGCTGTGTTCAGCGAGGTCAGATTCAGTTCGCCTGTGACAAAATCCGGCAACTACGAGAGGTTCGCCATGGTGGCCAAGGTGTCGATATGAGGGAGAAAGTCGCAGAGTTTTTAAAAAGATCCGGATCTTTGACAGCAAAGGGTCAAAGCCGGACCAGGCTGATTTTGATATCCCTGATGGTACTGCTGATGTTGATCATCATGGTTCGTTTCTTGACTGGAGTGTACGCTGGATATCAGCAAAGTCTTCAGGAAGAGATAGATGCCAGGATGACGCGCTTTGAAAGCATGAGCAGGCTGATATCCCAGGGAGAAAAATACCTCCAGGAGTATGAGGTCCTTACGAATTTTGAAAATCACTATATCTCCTCTCGCATGATCCAGGCTTCGACTCCTTCACTGGCTGAAGCCCAGTTTCAAAATCTGATTAACGACATGGCCGAGGAAGCAGGGCTCAATGTGCAAAGCGTTCGCGTACTGCCGAGGACTACCCAGGGTAATATTACCAATCTCAAGATAGGCATCAACGGACGGGGTCAGATTGAGTCCATTAAAAATTTTTTGAAGCATGCTTCAGGTAATGACAGGTTTATCTTTGTGGATCAACTGGAGATCCGCATACTGAACCATAGAGAACGCAGGTATTTTGATTTCAATGCCCAACTTATAGCGTGGACACAGACATGAAAAATAATTATTTGACCCGCTTAAAAGGACCCCACCTTTTTCTGACCCTGGTACTGATAATCCTGGGAGGGGTGATGCTGGGACTCAGCGTAAGAGGATACAAAGACTATTCCCAGCGTGACATTGAAGCTCAAGATATTTCCAGCAACGCCTCTATGCAGGTTACCCCGCTGGAGCTGCAGGCGATGTTTGAGCTTACCCGGGAGGCAGCAGACGGTGAATACGAAATAGTGGCTCAAAAAAATCTGTTTTCTCCCGAGCGTGAAGCCTGGAAGCCCCCTCCCAGAGAAGAGGAAGAGGTAGTAGACACCAGGCCTGCCCGTGCCCCCCGTGTAAATCCAAGAGACTTCAAGCTTTATGGAATAACCAGCTTCCGGGAGGAGAAAAAGGCCCTGGTTTACTATCAGCAGTCATCTGAAACCAACAGGCACAGCCTGCTTCGGGAAGGAGAGTCCGCCAGCTTCGGCCAGGATGAGAATCAAACTTATCAGGTTGTCAGCATAGACCAGGAATCCGTCTCAATCCAGGTAGGCAGCGAAACTTTCGAGGTCAGCCTTTATGGACATGAGCGTCAGGTGCGTCAGAGGCCTGAGGTACATGGTGCTTCATTTGTGATTGGGGGCAAGGCCGGGGATTCCGGAATGGAACCCAGGCTTCCTCACGAAGGAGAACCAGCCGATGTAAGTGGAGAAGGACAAGTGCCACCGGGCCCGCCTCCCAGAACTTCGGGTTCTGAACAAAGACCTGGAGAAGAAGGTCCTGAAACTTCTGCAGAAGTGGATGAATCGCATCCGGGAGGCCTTCCAGATCTTTTGCGGAGGATGCGGGACGCAGCAAACGAAAGTGATCCACCCGGGTCTCAGGCTCGTTCACCTTCCAGTGCCGATGAAATGGAGGCCAAGGTAGAGCAGGGCACCATGAGAAGAATTGAGACTCCTTTCGGTCCTGTATACAGGCCTGTGGAGTAATGGAGTAGTTTCTCGGCTGGACGCTCAAGCTTAAGGTCTGGTTCATCCTCTGTCAGCAAGCATGATGCGCCTGCAAAAAGTCTATTTTGCAGGCGCATCAGTAAATCTGCAAAAAAGCTTATCTTTCAGGTTCCTGGCATGTCCGGGGGTTGACTTTTTCTAACACAAAAGGATTTTCACTACATGAGGAAGCTTGCCATATTACTGCTGCTTGTATTTATTACCGGATGCGCAACCCTGGACCCCACATCCAGAAGAACTGCTGACATGTCAGTAGCTTTTCCCTCCA
>PWSL01000493.1 GCA_003563255.1 Desulfonatronospira sp.
CATTAACTCGCAAGTGAGATGAGTGGAGCATAAACGTTCTTAATGCTCAAACTCCCGGGCCAGTCTCTCGGCCCTGTCCAACTCCTCCTTTGTAAGTCTGGCAGCTGTCCAGCGCTTGTTTTCAATGGCCTGGCCAAAGCCTTTTTGTGCTGAAAGATAAAACCACTTGTAAGCCAGAACGTAATCCTTTTCCATGTTGCGGCCGTGAAGGTAAAAAAGGCCCAGTGCATTCTGGGCCAGAAAGTTGTCCTGTCTTGCTCCCTTTTCAAACCATTTGTGAGCCCGGGCAAAATTCTGCCTAACCCCCAGACCCTGAGAATAATGCAGGCCAAGGTTTGTCTGGGCGTAGGCATTTCCCTGCTCGGCTGACAGGTAGAATAGTTCCATGGCCTTTTTATAATCCCTTTTCACACCTGCTCCTCTGGAGTAAAGCTCTCCCAGGTTGTTTTGAGCCTGGTCATCACCCTGTTCAGCCAGAGGTTTGTAAAGCTCTGCCGCCTGCTCCCAGTTTCCGCTCTTGTAGGCTTCGTGGGCTTCTTCCAGGTCCAGGCCCCATCCAGGCTGAATCCAGAAAAACATTATAACAAGAAAAAAAGCAATGCACATGCCCACACAACCTTTGGTTCCAGCGTATTTCATATTGTATACCTCCACGGGTCACTGCCTGGCGGCATTTATTCTGGACACCAGCACCCCCCCCACCAGGAGTTGCAACAGGTGATAAAACATCAGGGGTAGCAGGATTAGTCCCAGGGCGGGATGATGTTCAAATATCAGGTTGGCCATGGGTACTCCTGCGGCCATGGTTTTCTGAGGGGCGCAGAAAAGAGCGGCCATGGCATTTTGGTGGTCAAAATGAAAAAGCCTGATCCCCAGCACCACCAGGCCCAGGACCAGGGCCAGGAAAACCACGGAGCCTGCCCCTGCAATCAGGGCAGCTACTGCGCCCTCCTGTTCCCAGATGCCGTCCTTCCAGGAGTTGCAGAAGGCGGCGTACACGATAAAAAGAATAATCAGGCTGCTGGTGATGGAGAAGGGCTTTTTCAGGGCATCAACGAGCCGGTATGTCAGAGGTCTTAAAAGTTGTCCCACCAGCAGCGGTGCCAGTAAAAGCATGGAAATATCCAGCAGCAGTTGCCCCAGGGGCAGGCTTACTCCCCCGGCCTGCAGCCAGACACTGACCCACAATGGTGTAATAAGTATCCCGGCTACGTTGGCCAGGCTGGAATTGAAGACCGCCCCTGCCACATTGCCTCTGGTCATGAAGGTATAGGCTACGGAGGTGGCTATAGTGGTGGGCAGCACTGCAAGAAAAAAGAAACCTGTGCGCAGGTCCTGGGACAGCACCGGGTACGACGCCAGAATCATTGCCAGTGCAGCCAGGGGAATGATTAAAAATATGAATGCCTGCACGAATACATGCAGCCTCCACTGCATCAGTCCGGACTTGATGGCCGCCGGAGACAGGGTCAGGCCCTGGAAAAAAAAGATAAGCACAACTCCCAGCCTGGTGGTATTTTCGCTTTGAAGCATCCCTCCCCTGGCTCCAGGGTCCGGAAAAAGCCAGGCAAAAAACACCGCGGCCAACAGGCCGAGTATAAACCAGTTATTTTTCAACCATTCTTTCACTTATGCGATCCTTTGTATGATACGACTGCATTTGTTGTGACAGGTATGCATGGGTAAGCAACTAAAGCGGGCTACGCCCGCAACCCAGTTATCTGTTATTTGTTAATTGTTAATAGCACTACAGCGAAACTTATTTATTGACCTCCGGGGACTGGCTCTCCCCGCACTTATTTTTAAAATGCCGTCAAACATCCTTCAGTTAAATAAGTGCGGGGGTGCCTGTCCCCAATTGAGATACCATACTGTTTTTATAAGTTTCGCTGTAGTGAAAGGGTAAGGCAGTTAATTATGGCTTTTGTTCTTCAACAATTAACAATTAACAATTAACTGATATCAATTTCTTGTTTTTCCTGACAGGGTTTCAGGAGTAAGTCACTATTACAGCACATTCAGCTTGATTTTTTGTCTGCCGGGTACTTTCAGCAGTTGTCATTACATCTGTGCACATACAGGGTCAGCCCTTTGTGACCGGAAACCAGAACCCTGGACCCGGCCTCAACCATCATACCGTCGATGCTTTTGGCGTTCCAGATAACTCCATTAATATTCACCTGCCCCTCTGGATCCAGGGGGTTGACCACCTTTCCCCGTTTGCCGTGCAGTCTGGTAACCATGTCGGTTGGGCCTGGCTGAAGGGCTTTTTTAAAAAAAGGATACAAAACGACATCTTTGGCCACCAGGACCGCCAGTATTAAAATAACAGTAAACCCACTAATCCAGCCTTGATCCCTGGCATAATTAAGCAGAATCACGGCGATTAGAAATCCTGGCACCTGCAGTGCAGCGTAACGAATCATTGCCATTGTCAGAGGATCCTCTCTATCAGGGTATATCTGTGCAGCGCTTTTACTGAATAAAGGTAACCATCCAGAGGGGGCGGATACCGGCCCGGGGACAGTCCCCAGGCCTTGTGGCAGCGTTAGGCGCTTACTCCTGAAACCCTGTTACAAAAAACAAGAAATCTTGATAACTGGACAGTCAAAAGTTTTTTTGTAACCATTTATTTTTATTGGTTTTTTTGGCAGATCAACATGTCATTCAGGGCCAGACCAGATATCTCTTTGTATTTATTGACTTTATTTTTCTCAACCAGGAACGAAGAACCAGGAACTTTGAACTCTCAAGTTGATAAAAATTTCACCAAAACCCTTAATTGTCAATACGGGCAAAGCCCGAACCTGTCCTTGCCATAGCCCGCAATTTCAGATAGGTATCTGTCAACTCATTTAAGGAAGGCTGGGTCCAGGAGTGCCTGTTCCCGGTGGAAAGCAAAAAGATTCAAAGGTGCAGGCAGGTTATGAGCTGTAAGTCACAGAACAGATTCGTCAGATAAAATATACCAGACTGACATGAAAGATACAATAAGACACATCCTGAACCCCCTGCATGTATACTGCCGCCTGATAAACGTCGGCCTGGACGCCCCAAAGGCCAAGGCCATATGCAGATTTTACCAGAAGCTATATTCCCTCGTTCTATAGATCATCCACACAGAAATCTCAATTTATCTTCCTTAACACTACAACGAAACTTAAAAAATTGAATAACCTGTCTCAATTGTGGACAGGCACCCCCGCACTTATTTTTCTGAAGGATGTTTGACGGCATTATAAAAATAAGTGCGGGGAGAGCCAGTCCCCGAAGGTCAATAATAAAGTTTCGCTGTAGTGTTAATTCATGAATAAATATACCTTCAGGGTATCTGTTCAGCGCTTTGCATATGGCATGGGGACTGGATCTTCCCCCACTTGACACCCCTCGTTCCCAGGCTCCAGCCTGGGAACGTTTAGTTCTTGCGGCTCCAGCCGCTTCTTCAAAATGTGGCTGGAGCCACAAAAAAATGGTGTTCCCAGGCTGGAGCCTGGGAACAAGA
>PWSL01000226.1 GCA_003563255.1 Desulfonatronospira sp.
ACTCCCCGGTATCTACCGCGGATGCGGTGGAGACCATGTGCATACCAGGTTCTTCATTCCTGGTATGCACATAAAAAACCTCTCTTATCTGTGTACATCTGTGTGATCTGTGGGCTAAAAAATCTTTTCTTTATTGGGTTGCGGGCATGGCCCGCTTTAGATGTAAGTATATTCTTAGATGCTGCTTTCCCGCCTGGCGGCCATATCCATAAGCACCCTTTCCACTCCGAACTTGCCCGGCTCGTACTTCTTGAGTTTGAGGCTCTCCCTGGCGGCATCAATATATTGCAGGGCCAGATCAAAAATCTTCTCAGGATCGGGCTCGAAATGAAACGCCCCCTTGAATCTCTCATTCCAGGTCTCGGTCATGATCCTGACGACCTCTTTGCTGGCCCCCACAGGGGATTCCCCGCCGAAGATAACCGGCACCCCGGAGGCGGCGAAATAGGTTCCGATGGCCAGGGCCTTTTCAGACATCCATTCCGGGGCGATACCCACTCCGGGCATGCCGCCGATTTCCTCGGACAGTCCGCCTTCTTCGGCCATGGCGGACAGGATGGTCAGTATCCTGGAGTTGTCCACGCAAGACCCTAAAGGCAGTATCGGAGGAATGCCTATGGCCTCGCAGACTTCCTTTAGCCCTGGACCGGCATGCTGCAGGGCCATTTCCGGGGTCATATACCCGGCAGCCTGGCAGGCATGGGATCCGCATCCGGTTGAAACCACCAGCACATCGGACTTGATAAATTCCATGGCCAGATAGCGATGCAGTCCCTGGGCCGGAACCCTGGGATTGTCGCATCCAGCAAGGCCCACCACACCACGGATGCGACCCACCTGGATGGCATCGTTGAGCGGCCTGAAAGAGGCCCGCATGCGACCTCCCTGCATGTACTCGATATATTCCTGGGAAAATCCCGCCACCAGGTCCTGCTGGTCAGTGGCTGGATAGCCGGTTTGCTTGCGGTTGGGAAAATTGTCCACTGCCAGCCTGATGATCTCTTTGGCGATCTCCGCAGCCCGGTGCTCTTGGTAGCCGACATGTATGGCGCCGGTGAATTTGGCCTTGTCAGAAGTGGTCACCACCTTGGTGTGGAACCTTTCGGACAGTTTCACCAGGGCCGGCATGATGCACTGAACATCCACGGTCATGGCGTCGACCTTGCCGGTCAAAATGGCCAGTTCCTGGTTGGTGAACCCTCCGGCCGTGGGTATGCCGTGGCGCATGAGAATCTCGTTGGCGGTACAGCACATGCCGCCAAGGTTTATGCCTGCGGCCCCCTTGGAGCGTGCATATTCCTGCATCTCCGGGTCATCGGCCATGGCCACGATCATCTCCGCCAGGGTCGGCTCGTGCCCATGTACCACGATGTTCACCTCGTCATCCTTGAACATGCCGAAACCGGCCTTGCCTCTCATTGGCCGGGGTGTACCGAATAATACATCTGATATGTCCGTGGAAATCATGCTCCCGGCCCATCCGTCAGCCAGGGAAACCCTGACCGCGCTCAAAAGCAGGTTGTCGGGTTCGTGATCCACTCCCATGTGGGTGCGGTGCATGCCCTCGCATACCTCCCGGTCCACTCCTCTGGGAACGACCCCCCACTTTTTCCATCGTTCCTGGGTCTTCTGAGGGGCCCTTTTTAGATAATTGATTTCGCCCCTCTGGCGGCCGAAATCATCAATGAGGGTGGTGGCCACATCCTTGGCCACATCCTTGGCATCTCGTCCCTGGTGCTGGATTTCCAGGATATCGGCCATCTTAAAAAGCTTGTGCTCGTCAGCTATTCTGAAATCTTTGGCCTCGCCTGTGGCCACGGCCAGCAGGGTGAAGGCCATGTCCCGGGCATGATCCGAATGGGCCGCAGTACCTGAAACCACTTTTCTGAGAAAGTTCCTGGCCACAATGCTGGGCAGACTTGCCCCGCATACTCCGGTGGCCTCTTCTTCGGCATTTGAGCCGATAAGCCTGCAGGGTCCCACATGACAGTTGGAACAGCATGCCCCTGATGACCCTATGGGGCAGGATTTCATTTTGCCGGCCTTGTCAAAACAAATACTTATATTCTGTTCATCGCTCCATCTGACGATCTGCTCGGCAGCCTCGTTGGCGCTTCTAATGGGCTTATCCATCTTTAATTCCTCCGGATTTATTTATCGAACTTTAGCTGATAATCTCTACATCATGGGATCCATGCCAAGAGCCGGATGTCCCACCTTTTCCAGATGTTCCATCACCTCCATCTCAGTGGTGGCCACTGTTTCGTCGGCGATTTTGTCCAGCATGTCAGGCTCGCCCACTTTCTCGGCCTGGGCCTGGAGCATGTTGCGCAGACGTTCCTTCAGGTGCGAGGGCATCCATACCAGGCGTTTGAATCCTCCCTCGGCAGAAATGAACTTGTCGCTGCCCAGGTAAAACTTGCCCACCCCCAGAAATCCCGGAGTCTGGATGCCGCCGCCCACCATTCCGGCCAGGGTGGAAAAGGTCATACCGCTGGGGGTCATCCCGGAAAAGTCCCGATCCACTACCATAACTCCGTTGGCAGCCGGCAACAGGGCAACAATGCACTCAAAGCAGCCGCAGGAGGTCATGGGGTCTTCCAGGATACTGTAGGCCTTGAGCCTTTCCAGATTGCCCTTGGAAGCCTGGGATATAAATTCGTTGACCCCCTGCCACTCGCCTTTGTGGACGTCTATAACTTCGCCCTTTTTCACAGGCTTGTTGGGCCCGGAGGGGTCGATTTCGTAAGAGGCCTGGCCGTCCAGCCAGTTGTAGGCGCCGCACAGGCCCAATCGCTCCGGGGTGATGACGCAGACATGGTTTGGTGCAAAAGACTGGCACAGGCTGCAGGAATAGAATATGTCCACTGACTCGTCCTTGAGACCGGCCAGGCGCTCATCGCGCTCATTATACATGATCCTGGCCTCCTGCAGGATTTCGTTGACCTTGTCCTCTTGTGTATAAAGGGTTACCTGGACCTTGTCCGCAATGGAGGGAAAGTCGGACAAAAGCTTGGCATGCAGGATATCGCCTATATGCTTGAGTTTGAAGCCCTTTTCCCGGGCCTGTCTGCTGATGCGGATCCAGGAGATATCCCTCTGGCCGATGTGCATGATGCCTTCAGCGCTGTTAATCAAATGATGAAACTGCCTTTCCAGAATAGGCTCAAAATCCTTCTGCATCTTGCGTCCGGCCACATCTACAACGATGGCCAGGGGCAAAACACCCACCGGCTCCAACTCGTCTATGTCCGGACCCACCACCTCGATGCGGCCGTCCTCCACTTCTTCCATCTCCCGCATGCGCAGCAGTTCGCAACAGGTGGATTTGCGGCCTCCGCATTCAGCGAAAAGGTCGTCCTTGCGTACCCGCTCTCCCTCAAAGGCCGGGCCGTAAGACAGGGGAATGGGGATCTCGGTGACTGTCACTTTGAGTCCGCGCACCTCGATGGCCTTCTGAACGATCTTGTCATGAGGTATGGAAGACACCACGTGCTCGTA
>PWSL01000020.1 GCA_003563255.1 Desulfonatronospira sp.
CCGGTGTCTGTTTCCCCTTACCAAACGTAACCCCGACCAGAAATACTGCTCCAAGCCTGATTGCCAGAGAGCACGCAAGCGCCGATGGCAAAGAAGCAAGTTACAGTTGGACCAAGACTACAGGCTAAACAAAAAGGGACACGAACCACCGCTGGAGTACCAGGACCCCCGACTACTGGAAAAAATACAGGGAAAACAACCCTGACTATACCAGAAGCAAACGGGAAAAACAGCGACACAGAAACAGGCGCAGGAGGGTCATCGAATCCATTTCCAGCGAAATTGCAAAGATGGACGCGTTATCAGCTGAAAACAGTTACATATCAGGAATTTACGCCTTGATTTCTGTCCAGGATCTGCTGATTGCAAAGATGGACCCGAAAATGGTAGTGCATTGGACAGGCTCTTTTTGCACTGGATTAATCTGATATTAAAAACTGCGATAGAGGCCTGGCTCATCGCCTGCAGGCTTGCCATTGACTTTAAAAAGCGAATAGGCAAAAGTCAGATTCGATTAAAACCTGTGAGGAGCTTATGGACTTCGATTATGTAATGAATGAGTTGGGCAGCGCTTCCCCTTTTGAGCTCTACAGGCTCAAGCTGGCCATTGATGCAAGTTTGCAAAGCGAGGAAGTTGTAAATTATTTCAAGGACAGGCTTTACCCCGGCCAGATCATCACCTATTTGTGCTCCAGAGAAAACAGGCTCATCAGATCCAGAATCCTCAAGCTGAACCGGACAAGACTGCTGGTAGAGCACCTTGAGGGCAAAGAACGGTGGAATATCCCCTATTACTTTGTAAATATTGACGAGATGGACATTCCCAAAAGGGCTTCTTCAGGCAGGGGAGGTATCTGCAAAAGCCAGTTGCAAAAAGGGGACAAGGTGGGATTCATAGGCAGAAACAACCAGGAGGTTTACGGGATGGTAATCCGGTTGAACCAGAAAACCGCCACTGTCCAGGTTATCGAAGATGGAAGCCGCTGGCGCGTGCCCTACGCCATACTTATTCCGGTTCTGGATGCAGATCCGGTGTACGAGGCCCTGGATCACTGATGTGCTCTGATTTTCCTGCAAAGGAGTAGAGTGCAAGAGCAAATAACCTGACAAAAAAACTCTTCATTTTCCCCAGCCTGCGTTTCAGGTCGGCTAGTTCTGCAAATGCCTCTTCCTTCTGCCGTCGTTCCTCTTTTTCTCTTGCCCTGGCTTCTTCCAGCTCATTTCTGGTCGCCTCCAGGGCCTCGGCATGGGAACATTCCTTGGGTTTGAGCAGATCCAGGTATTCATCCTCAACGTCCATCCCTTCGCGAATGGAATAAGACATTTTACATTGGTGACTATTTACTCCTGCGTAGAAACTTATGATTACCTGAAGGAAACAGCTGACAATCTTATTAAATCAGTCAATAATTTTTCAGTGAGTGACATCATAAAGACTTATGAGAGCGAATTCCGTGACTGCTTAGACAGGGTACACATTAACTGCATAACCTGGGGTGATTTCTATGAAAGGCTTGCAAAGTATTCAGGTAGTCTAAACCATGATAAAGGCGATCGTAACCATTCAGGGGGATACAGGAACCGGCCTGGGGATAGTCCCCACGAGACCTTTCCTGCACACATTATAAATTACAAACGCTAAGTTGTTTTCATCCGGAAACGGTTCTTTTTCCTTTTGGCGGCGACAATCTGCACAATTATTCGTCAACGTATTGAGATACGCCTCCTCATAATTGCTTGATTTCCTTGACAAAAAAACTCCTCGTTTCCGGAAAGAAAACCAACAGTTTCCGCATCCGGAAAGAAAGACTTTCAGGATGGAAACTAAGTTATATGAACCTGCACAGATAGTACTTAGCGGGGGACAGTCCCCCAGACCTGATGCCAGTAATCAACACCGAGGACCCCCTGAATGGATACAACCAGGCTCTTGTGACTTTTCCATGCTGCGTAGGATTTTGTCGAAAGAGGCTGAACTATCTCTTATTTATTCCTGAAAATTATAAAGACCCTTAAAATGATCTTCGAATGATACTAACTCATATCCTTCAGGTACTTCAAAAAAATCTTTTGAAATCCGGCCTTCTTTAATATTTGTCAATTCAAATTTACCGTCAGAACCTTCCGCCCGAATTACTGTCTGCAATTTTGTGTCGTACCAGCTTGTCGAAACATCGCCATTTGGATGCTCGCAGCGCCATTTCTCCACCTTCCTGCCATGCAGATTGTCTGTTCCCAGACGAGTTGCTTTGACTTCTCCCTGATCAGCATAATAACTTTCATCGTCCCTATAGTCATTGTCCCATATTGGGTCATCCCAGTAATCATCGTTGTCCCATGGACAGGGATTTCCAAACTCCATAAAAGAATAATTATCCATGTCATGTTGATCAATAACAACTGGAAACTGCAGACAGGTTTTTTCCATCCCTTCCTGTCCACACATTAAGATCATATTTTTAGTAAAATTTTCAATCATTATCACTCCAGACAATTCTGCAGAGTGTTCAAGAATGTCCATTTCCATACGAGTTCCCTCAGGTGATGCGTAAACCTTCCCTCTCATTTCTTCTGAACCATCATGAAAAATGCTCAGCATATCAGCGGCAAAAGAAGACAAGGGTCGAATCTTTTCAGCCTGAAGTTGAGAAGAAGTTAAAAAGCATACCAGAGAGACCAAAGATAGAATCACAATAACTTTCTTCATTCCTTACTCCTTGTTTTTTAAAGGAAAAAAGTACGCTCTAACCTGAAGAACCCAAATTTAATCCTGACCTACTGATTACTTGCTGATTTTATTGGATTTTATAGCAAAAACATGTTTTTATGTGTGTTTTTTGTGTTGTTTTTCCTGAGTGATCCTGAATCCGTGAAGTATATTTTTTTCACGGATTCAAGAGTGATTCTTGAATATGGTTTTTTAGCTGCCCTAACTACTTGATTTTACTGGAGCCGGGAATGGGAGTTGAACCCACGACCTGCTGATTACGAATCAGCTGCTCTGCCTTCTGAGCTATCCCGGCTCGGGTGCGTAATCCCGTTTGTATCAAGGATTTAAGGGTCAGGCAAGCCATAATTTTCAACATGTTGAAGCTGTGCATTTTCACCAGCCTGCACTGAAAAATTCTATGATTACAAAATTCATTTGGATTAAGCTGCCTGGCCGGGTTTTTGCCTCAAGAATTACATAACCTGCCCGTAACCATTCAGTGGGTGTCGAAACCATGCAAAGCATCTTGCCTTGACAGGCAGGCGGCTTTGCCGCTCACGGCTGGGGCTTACTGTAACAGTTTAGCCCTTTTTAAGGGATTAGAAAAATACTGATATACCGCCATAGTGATGCTTTGCCCGCAACAATGAAGAGAAGAGTTATTTTGACAGGATTAACCACGCCAAAGACGCGTGGCAGGCATAGATTAAGAGATGGATTAAGAGAAAAATATTTTTGTCCTGGCTCCCAGTTTAATGCCCTTCGGGCTTGCTCTGCGAGCAA
>PWSL01000303.1 GCA_003563255.1 Desulfonatronospira sp.
GGACAGGCACCCCCGCACTAATTTTTCGTAACCATTCAGGGGGCACTCAGTTGTAGTTCCTGGCACAAGGTCTGGGGACTGTCCCCGCTAAGTACTATCTTTGAAGGTTCACACAACTTAGGAAGTAAGTAATAATAACCTATACGTTGCCTTGTTCCCACGCTCCGCGTGGGAACATTCTTCGGACGCTCCGCGTCCAAAATGACCGCAGGAGCGGTCGAAAAACGTTCCCACGCAGAGCGTAGGAACGATAAAGACAGTTTATTGTTCCCACGCTCCGCGTGGGAACATTCTTCGGACGCTCCGCGTCTAAAATGACCGCAGGAGCGGTCGAAAAACGTTCCCCAAATACAACTGTAGTGTTAAACTCAAGGGCAAGAACCCTTAAGCCAGCTCACCTGGAGCAAAAACCCCTTTTTCGGTGATTATGCCTGAAATCAGCTCCTGCGGGGTAACATCAAAGGCATAATTGTAAACATCAACATCCCGGGGCATAATCATCTGTCCGGCCATATATTTAACCTCGCCCGGATCCCTTTGTTCGATGGGAATGTACCAGCCGGAAGGGGTCTTTGCATCAAAAGTGGAGAACGGGGCTGCTACGTAAAATAAAATCCCGTGCCTCTGCGCCATCACAGCCAGCGGATAAGTACCGATCTTGTTGGCGGTGTCACCGTTGGCGGCTATACGGTCCGCCCCCACCACAACCTTCTGCACCAGCCCCTTCTGCATGAGCAGACCGCAGGCATTGTCGCAGGCCACCCGTACCGGGATGTTGTCACCGGCCAGCTCGTATGCCGTAAGTCTGGCCCCCTGCAGAAAAGGCCTGGTTTCGTTGGCGATGACCCTTATCTCCTTGCCCTGCTCCACTGCAGCCCGAACCACTCCCAGGGCGGTGCCGTAACCCCCGGTGGCCAGTGCCCCGGCGTTGCAGTGGGTCATGACCGTATCCCCGGAATCAAGCAACTCCCGGCCATGAGCGCCAATCATTTTGTTGATCCTGATGTCCTCCTGGTGCAGGCTCAGGGCCTCCTGCAGCCAGAAGTCAGCCAGTTCCTCCGATGAAAAAATACTTTTGGACCTCCACGCATCCTGCATGCCCCTCACAGCCCAGGCCAGGTTGGCCGCAGTGGGCCTGGCATGTTCAATGAGCTCCAGGTTTTTCTCCAGGGTCGCTTCCCAGGTGGATGTCCCACCGGACTCCAGGGCAGCCAGCACACAGCCGTAAGCCGCAGTCACTCCGATGGCCGGAGCCCCGCGGATGACCATCTGCTGCAGGGCATAAACAATATCTTCAGTACCTGCACACTCAAACCAGTCCTCCCTGGAGGGCAGATACCTCTGATCCAGCAGCTTCAGGACTTTTTTCTTTTCATCAAAATATATATGCTGCACTTCTCAACCCAGCTTACGGTTCAAGATTGCGTTAACCAGCCCGGGATTGGCCTGACCCTTTGTTTTTTTCATGACCTGGCCCACAAAAAAACTCATGAGCTTTTTGCGGCCCTCCCGGTATTTCCGGACTTCATCGGGGTTATCCCGGATCACTTCATCCACCACCCCTTCCAGGGCCCCGGAATCGGAAATCTGGGTCAGACCCTTGTCCTGTACCAGCTTCACCGGGTCGACTCCCTGAGCAAAGACCTCCGGAAAAATGGACTTGGCTATCTTGTTGCTGATGGTGCCGTCATCCACCATGCGCAGAAGCCCGGTCAAAAGCTGCGGACTCAGGTTTGACTCCCGGATGCCGGTACCAGCCTGATTCAGCTCCCTTAAAAGCTCGGTCATAACCCAGTTGCTTATCGTCTTTGGCTGCTGATAAAGCTTTACGCACTCTTCAAAATAGTCCGCCAGATCCCTTTCAGAGGTCAACACCTGAGCGTCCTCGTCGGGGAGTTCATACTGGCTCATGAACCTGGCCTGCCTGGCCATGGGCAGCTCAGGCAACTCCTTTTCCAGCTTTTC
This sequence comes from Desulfonatronospira sp., assembly GCA_003563255.1. Lineage (GTDB taxonomy): Bacteria > Desulfobacterota > Desulfovibrionia > Desulfovibrionales > Desulfonatronovibrionaceae > Desulfonatronospira. The sequence continues at coordinate 1,966 of PWSL01000303.1, forward strand.
AATCCAGTCCCGGTCCACCAGCAGGGGCACCAGATCCGGATCGGGAAAATAGCGGTAGTCGTGGGCTTCTTCCTTACCTCGCATGGACACGGTAATGCCCTTGTCCGGGTCAAAGAGCCTGGTCTCCCGGATCACATCTTCCCTGTCCTCCAAAAGATCCATCTGTCTGGCAACTTCGTATTCCAGGGCCTTTTGCACATTTCTAAAGGAATTGAGATTTTTGATCTCAGTGCGGGTGCCGAACTCCTGTCTGCCCCTGGGACGGATGGATACGTTGGCGTCGCAGCGAAAACTGCCCTCTTCCATGTTGCCGTCGGAAATGTCCAGGTAGCGCATGATGGAGCGTAAGGCCTTGAGATAGGCTGTTGCCTCCTCGGGGCTTCGCATGTCCGGCTCCGAGACTATCTCCATGAGAGGTACCCCGGAGCGGTTCAAGTCCACATAGCTAAGGCCCTCCGAAGGGGAGTGGATGGATTTGCCCGCATCCTCTTCCATGTGGATCCTGGTAATGCCTACGTCTTTTTCCTGTTTTCCGGACAGGATTTTGATGTGGCCGTGTTCCGCCAGTGGCTCTTCATACTGGGAAATCTGGTAGCCCCTGGGCAGGTCCGGGTAGAAATAATTCTTTCTGGCGAACACCGAGCGTGGATTGACCCGGCAATCCAGGGCCAGGGACATTTTGACGGCAAATTCCACGGCTTTTTTGTTGAGTACCGGCAGCACTCCAGGCATGCCGGTACATATATGGCAGGTATTGGTGTTGGGGTCGTTGCCGAACTGCGTGGAACAGGAACAGAATATCTTGGACAGGGTCTTGAGCTGCGCATGCACCTCCAGGCCGATTATTGTTTCATAGTCGCTCATGTTGCATCCTTGAACCTGATAGAGATAAATTAATCTTGCTAAAGTTGAATTGAAAAAATATAACGTGCATATTTTGATGCACCTGCAAAAAATCAGATGTTAACACTACAGCGACACTTTGTGTAAGTTATCGCCTCGGCCACCGGGGACAGGCACCAACACGCACTTATTTTTCTGAAGGATGTTTGACGGCATTTAAAAAAAAGTGCTGGGAGAGCCAGTCCCCTTCCAGCTTAAATAAAGTTTCGCTGTAGTGTTAACTGGTAGCGGTCAGTATGGATTATCTAACTCTTTGATTTTACTGACTACTGACTATTGGCCACTGACTACGGCGACTGGAAAGAAGACCTTTTGCACTCGCATCTATTTAGCTCAGCTCCTGTCAGAAGTCAAAACCAAGTTGGCGGAGATATCTGTTTAGCTTTGAATATCATATGGGGACTATCCCACAACTACCTGGAATATTTTGGAAACATTTTTTTCCTTGACAGACGATAGCACTACAGCAAGACTTATAAAATTCAGTACGGTATCTCAACTAGGGACAGGCACCCCCGCACTAATTTTTCGTAACCATTCAGGGGGCACTCAGTTGTAGTTCCTGGCACAAGGTCTGGGGACTGTCCCCGCTAAGTACTATCTTTGAAGGTTCACACAACTTA
>PWSL01000048.1 GCA_003563255.1 Desulfonatronospira sp.
CGATCCAGCACTCACTTTTGACAATGGAGAAGTACCAGGTAAATAATAGTATTCAAAAGTGAGTGCTGGATCATTTTGGACGCGGAGCGTCCGAAGAATGTTCCCACGCGGAGCGTGGGAACAATAAGGCAACGTATAGGTTATCGGCAAAAGAGCCAGTCCCCGGAGGTCAATCATAAGTTTCGCTGTAGTGTTAAGAAGTTACGGTTTTTACAGTCTGTCGCAACGCATGTTGCCCAGTTCTTCCTCCAGATGGTCGCTGATGTTTTGGGCTACTTCTCTTAAAGTGAAACAACTATTGCACACCCGGCAATAGAGATAAACCCTGGTTCAGGTGCGCTTTACCCGGTAGTTTTCAGGGCCGTGGTTGCAGATGGACTTGACCTTGAAGCTGGAATCCATATTTTCTCCTGATACGATAGTGGTATCTGTTTAGCTTTACATGCGGTACGGGGACTGGCTCTCCCCATATCTGTTCAGCGCTTTCCTGAAAAAGGGCTAAACTGTTATAAGTGTCGTTGTTGGGTTAGGTGGTTTGCGAAGCAGGCAGGATATTTATCTTGAAGTTTTAACCAGGTCAACCCTTTGAGTTGTATGTTACTCCTACCCTGTCGCAGAAAACAAGAACCACGCAAACCACGCGAATCAAGTGGCAGGACGCGTGGCAGGTCTTAGTTTAACATAAAGGATTTTGTAACATTATGAAAAACATTGATAAGTTTGCAGATAACCTCATGGATGAGACCCTGAAAGAGGCTGCGGATACCTTTTTCGGCAAGCGAAAGGAGCTTGAGGATGATATGGACTTTCTGCAGCGTCAGGTTCAGAAACTCCACAATCAGGCCCGGGCTATTGAAGACATTGCCGCCAGAATCAATTATCTGCTGGCCGGGGGAAAAGGAGCCTGGGAGTTCTGGGCCGGCATGGAGGCAAAATCACTCAGCGATATAGCCCCTGAGTGGGAGCCTGATGTGGCATTGCCCAGGGCCTGGACCAGGAAAGGCAGGTTTTCCAGCCTGGTGCGCAACCTGTATCAGCAGCTGGCAGACAGAATAGAGGTTTATACCTATGGCCGCTATGTAGAGGATCAGGAGGTGAAGGGTAAAAAACATCTTACAAGTAACCTCAAGTCTGTATCAGAATTCGCCGAAAGCATCAATGCAGCCATCAGGGAAATCAATGCCTGTAGCAGTCCCAACGATATTATGGCATTTGCCAGGAGCATGGACGTGGAAGGTGCTCGGAAAAAAAAATTTGCCAGCAGTGATTTGACATACGATTACAACCAGGATCTCTGCTTTCAGGAATTGAACCTGGATGAACTCGGCCTGGTAAAATATCCTGAGCTGTCTACCGGCAAGGAGGCAATGCATAACCTGGCTGTGCTTTCAAAAGATATTTATTCCAGGTATAAAACAGAGATAAATGCATTGCTGGATGAGATATATGGCTGATGTTACCGATTCAGAGATTCAGGGATTTTGGGATTAGGGGAATAAAAGAAATGCGTGATGATACTTCCAGCTTGACTTTGCTGGGCAAAACCAGGCCCGACTACCCTTCCAGGGTTGATCCCGGAGTGCTGGAGACTTTTGCCAACAGGTTCGCCGACAGGGACTACGAGGTGGTCATGGTCACCGATGAGTTCACTTCACTGTGCCCTGTGACTGGACAGCCTGACTACGGCAGCATAGAGCTCAGGTATGTACCAGGAAAGGCGTGTATAGAGTCCAAGTCCCTCAAATACTACCTGTTCAGCTACCGCCAGGAACCAACTTTTATGGAGACCGTGGTCAATCGTATTCTGGATGACCTGGTTCAGGCCTGTAGCCCCAGACGCATGAACGTTGTGGGCCGTTTCAAGGCCCGGGGCGGCATAGCCATAGAGGTTTCCGCACAATACTGCCGCAAAGACCAGCTATCCTGATAGACTCTGTCAGTGACTTATCCCTGCAACGCAACTTATAAAATGTGTGGCTTGAGGCACAAATAAGTTTCGTTGCAGGGTTATTCCCCTGAATGGATAACCGTAGCCGGTTCAGCGGTGGATCAGCTCAGTATCCCGACCACAGCCCCGGTCATCAAGGTGGCCAGTACCCCTGCAAGGAGAGCCCGCGGGCCCAGGGCCGTGATTTCCCGGCTACGTTCCGGCGCAATGCTGATCAGCCCGCCTATGAGGATGCCGAGGCTGCCTATGTTGGCGAACCCGCACATGGCATAGGTCATGATCAGGGTGCTGCGCGGGGAGAGCGTTCCTTCGGGCAGATCGGCCATCTCCAGGTAGGCCAGAAGTTCGTTGAGAACCACCTTCACGCCCATCAGGCCTCCTGCGGCGTGGGCTTCGCTCCAGGGAACCCCGGCCAGCCAGACCAGGGGCATCATCACATATCCCATAAGTCCCTGCAGAGTAATCGGTTCTCCTTCGATAGCGGGCAACATCCCCAAGACGGCGTTGACCATACTCACCAGAGCCACAAGGACTATAAGCAGGGCGACAACGTGTAGATATATGTGCAGGCCGAAGCCCGTGCCCTTAACCACTGCGTCCATGGAAGAAGCGGTCTCAACCGGGGGTACGACCTCACCCATGGTGGGTGGATTGGTTTCAGGGATCAGGACTCCGGCGATCAGAATCGCGGCCGGGGCGCTGATCAGGGACGCCGCCATGATATGCCCCAGAGCCCCAGGCACAACAGCTCCGATGATCCCGGCATAAAGAACGAGCACGGTCCCGGCGATGGTGGCCATGCCGCAAGTCATCAGTGCGAACAGCTCGCTGCGGGTCAGGGAGGTGACATAGGGCCTGATAAACAACGGAGACTCCACCATACCCGCGAAGACGTTGGCTGCTGCGCCCACACCCAGGGCTCCGCCTATGCCCAGAGTCTTTCTCAGCATAGCCGAAAAAGCCCGGACAAGGGCCGGGATGATCTTCCAGTGATAGAACAAAGCGGTTAGTGCACCGGTGACGATTATCACGGGAAGTGCCCGGAAGGCGAAGATATAAGCCGCCCCGCTGAAGGGCTCTTCAAAGGGCAGGGGGCCGCCCCCGAGATAACCGAAAACAAAAGTGGTTCCAGCCCGGGTGCCGCTTTCCAGAGCTTCCACAGCCCTGTTCAGGAGCAGAAAAATATCAGTGAATACAGGTACCTTGAGTAGGACCAAGGCCATGAGCAGTTGCAGACCGATCCCGGTGAGGATCAATCGAAAGCTGACAGCCCGCCGGTTTTCGGACAGGGTCCAGGCGATAAGAACAAAAGCCGCCAGGCCAATGGCGCTTTGCAGAGTCAGCAGTGTCACAACATCTCCTTAATACCTGACCGGTAGCGAAAATGTTATTTTCAATCCGTTGAACAACACTACAGCGAAACTAACGCGGACTTTGCCCGCAACCCAGATAAGAAAAGAGTTTTTGGCCCACAGATCACACAGATTGACACAGATAAAAGAGATTGAAGAAGCATGTTTTTTCCTTGCGGGAATAAG
>PWSL01000422.1 GCA_003563255.1 Desulfonatronospira sp.
GGGGAGCACCTGAGCTTAGTGTCCAAAAATGAAACAGTCCCAGTGCCAAGTGCTGAACCCCCGTCATGGCTCAAATTTTTCTTGTTTTTTGTGACAGGGTTTCAGGAGTAAGTCACTAACAATTTCAATCAAACAAAAGGGGGAGGTGACTGCATGAACAATCAAGCCATAGAGCAGATAATTACAGGAATCAACGCAGCCTTCAAGGCCAGCGCTGAGAACTCAGAGCAACACGCAAAGGCTGTTCAAAAATCTCTACAAGCTATAGGCAATCAATTCAAAGAACATGAAAATGACTTTGAAGCCATGAGAGATCGTGTGCAGACCAGATTAAAGTCCGGGCCGAGGAGAACGCATGGCGACCCTGTATGATTTTTTGTATATTGACCACGAGAGGGTAAAGTCAATTTACGCCCAACTTTTTTCTGGGCTGCTCGGAGCCATTGAAAATGTTGCTTCAGAAAGTCGCACCAAATCATCAGAAGGGCAAATTGGAGGCTCCCCTTTGGGACATGCATTGCTTGGAAGCTCAGCAACCCAAAATGAATCTAAGCTTGAAATGCTTGACCCTCACGATCTTATCCTGCGGGATGTCTTACAGGGACTGCACGAAGAGAATTTTATCGTATCAGACACTTCAAGCATTAGCCCTGGCAACTTTATCTTGCTGAACGGAACGGTTTCAATACTGGACCTTAACGCCTACAAACATTTTATTGGAATCATGCCCCAATTTTTAGAGCAACCCGTCACTGCTCCCAAAAAAGGCAAAGACAAGCAGATTCACAAACACCACCAAAAACAGGCAGCCAGTCTTTCTCAGCTTATCTCAGATGTTGTCCCCTGGTCTTTACAGGTAATCATCGAAGACAAGAGGAGTACCGCATGGGGTGCAATCAATGGAAACAACCTTCGTGATGCTCCGGGTAACCTTATGCTAAAGCACGGCTCAACGCTGGTTGGCGAGTGGTATATTTTGGGAATTGTTGATGCCCTGGCAAATCAGTTTGGGCAAAAGAACACATCATTTCCAGAAGCACTGGAGGGCCTTGCGCAAGCCAGCGAGGGGATCAGGGCTGGTTTCGGCAGGCCGGACAACTTTGTCGGAATCACCCCCTTGCTTATATTTAGAAAACTGCTTAAATAGCCACCCCAAACCCGCTCCGGCGGGGTTTTTTTTCTAAGAGCCTTGCTCCAGCAGCGTGCTTGCCTTGAGAGCTTGCTGCCTGGTCAGGATCCCGGGGCAGAACTGCTTGCAGTCGGCCGGCCAGCTGGCAGTTCGCCAGCAGCGCGTCAATAAAGAGACTGAGCACAATATTTTAAAATTGGGGGTAAAGTGGGGGTAAATATGATCGCAAAAAAAGGGGTTCAAGCTAAGCACCTGAACCCCTTGTATTTTTGTGGTAGCGAGGGAGGGACTTGAACCCCCGACACTGCGGATATGAGCCGCATGCTCTGACCTCCTGAGCTACCTCGCCTAAAAAAAAGTAAATTTAACCTTTTTTATGAAAAAATCAAGTGTTTTATTTCTTTTTTTGCGGGTGACCATTTGCAAGCAACCTTTCATGCTGGCGGATACCGGCCTGGGGGCAGTTCCCGGTCACGACTGTGGCATGATTGCCGGCAATCACCACCGGGAATCCTCTGAATAGTTACCACTACAACGAAACTTATAAAATACAGCATGGCATCTCAATGGGGGACAGGCACCCCCGCACTTATTTTTCTGAAGGATGTTTGACGGCATTTTAAAAATAAGTGCGGGGAGAGCCAGTCACCGGAGGTCAATAAATAAGTTTCGCTGTAGTGTTACAAAAGAAGAGGTCAGCAAAACATCAATGGTGTATCCAGAGACTTGCGTGGTTGAAATTTTTGAAAACCTTTTCACTGACCGACCCCATGAAAAAGCGGCCCAGGCCTGTGGCGGGCTTTTTTCTCTCGGTGCGGCCCATGGCGATTACGGCGAAGTTGTTTTGCCGGGCGTAATCCAGGATGGTTCCGGATATATCGCTGCTGTTAATGCCTTTCAAAGTTATGCGCGATTCCTGGATGTTGTTGTCCTGAAGGCGTTTTAAAGTGCTGTTCATGATATGTTCTCTTTCTGTCTCATCTCTGTTACCGGATACATGCAGCACAGTGATGCCGTGAGCTGGCTCTTCTGCCAGGGCAAAACCAACATGGTCGGCAACGCTCAGGCTGGGCTCGGAACCGTCGGTGCAAATAAGGACGCCTTGTTTTTCCCTGGCCGGTTCTCGACAGATCCAGATGGGCAGGTCACATTCCTGGTGCAGCAGCTTGCTGCTGACGCTGTCCTGAACCAGGCTTTCAAGCATGCCTATACCTCGTCTTCCCAGGACCAGGGAATCATAAAGACCTTTGCGGGCATAGGATACCAGATCCTGGACCGTGGAAAATGTCTGCATTTTTAGGTCTGATTTTAGGGACCCGCCGGAGAACCCATAACTTAGAAGTTTATCATGGGCCGCCTGCAGGACCAGGTTTCCCTTCTGCATGCTGGAGTGTTTTATCCTGGATATTTGATCCGGAGTAGGATCTCCTTGAGTAGCCATGTTTTTTTGAGGGTTGAAGGCGATATTCAGAAGGTCCACTCTTATCCTGGATTTGTTCTGGAAAAAATAACCCAGGAATCTTGCGCCGTACTGGTGGCTGGGTTCATCACTGACGGCCAGAAGGAAGTGCTTGTTGAGATTTAGCATGGGGTTCAGGTGTCCTTGGATGCTGCAGCTGTTTATGTGGTGCAGTAGTTTTGAAGACAGGTTACTGTTAAGCTGTCTGCATGCGGCGTGGGGACTTACTCTCCACGCACTTATCATTCAAATATTCTGCAGCTTTCCGGCCATAACAGTAAATGGGATAAGTGCGGGACTGTCCCACTGCCAAGCGCTGAAACCCTGTCTTTGCTAGAAATTGTCCTTGTTTTTTGTGACAGGGTTTCTGCTGAGCGCCTATACTGTTACGAAAGAGAGGGCTGGATATTAAGGCTGTCTCCGGTCCCCCTGCTGTCAGCAGATATTCATACAATTTTATTTAAGATTCCGCCCACACCTTCGGCATTAGCTGTTTGTGCCTGGCCTTCGGCCTGGGGTGCACTCTGTGTAACACCCTGAGCATTGGCTGCTGCATTGTTTTCGTTGAAGGTTTTTTGAATCAGTTCCTGTCCAAGACCATGCATCTGCAGGGAGTTTTTCAGCGCTGTTAGGCCGCCTCCTACGCTGAAGCCTTGAATATCCATAAATTACCTCCTTTTGATCAGTTTATCCGGGGACCGAAAACTTAGCCTTTCGGTACCTTAATCGGCTGATTAAAAGAAGACTTTAGGCGCTTAGCACAAATTTCGGAACAAACATGTTGGTCGTTAAAATCGGTTCCTGGTTACCTCTCGTTCCCAGGCTCCAGCCTGGGAACGCTTAGTTCTTGCGGCTCCAGCCGCTTCTTAAAAAATGTGGCTGGAGCCACAAA
>PWSL01000479.1 GCA_003563255.1 Desulfonatronospira sp.
ACTCCCCAAAGGGGGTTTCACTGGGACGGATTTCACTGGGTGTGATCTGCCTGCCCCGTAAAATTTCTTCCCATTTTACTGGGGTGGGCTAAAAACTCTTATCTTATCTGGGTTGCGGGCATAGCCCGCGTTTAGTTCAATAACTTGATTAGGTCCGACCCAATAAGGATAAGCAAATACTCACGGTCTCAGGCTACAGGCGCTTGCTCCTGGGAACGCCGAGCCCCAGTTCGGCATCTTCATTTGCTTTTCCCAAGCTCCAGCCTGGGAACAAGAGCAAACATCCTGAAATTAGTAAGCGCCTGAATTTATTGCCAATACGATTGTAGTTACTTAGAAGAAGGGGTCAGTATTCAGTAAAAACAAAGAGTTATGGAGATTTTTGACCCGTGATTATTAATGCCACGACTTTTTGCTGGTGCATGTGTGTTACCGAGAATTATTTTTGCAATCGCATCAAGGTACCCATTAATCTTTCACAGTATCATGGCATCTACAGCCTGATTCCCGACTTTACAACATACTCAGCAAAATCAAGGGGATCATGACCCTGAATATACAAATGTGGTTCTATGCGCACATCAAGTTCACGACGTATTCTGTAAAGGTTTTTCATAAGGTTCAGGTAGTTTTCATCTGTTTCAGAAACGATTATTCCTATATCCACATCACTGTATTGATCCTGGTGTCCTGCAGCATATGACCCAAAAAGGTAAGCGCTGTCATAATCCAGAATCTGTTTTACTCTATAGACATAATCCCTGGCTAAAGCTAAAGCCTCTTGCGTATCCATTTAAACAGCTCCTCTGTTAGGGCATTGGGGTCTGACCCCAAGCTGCTTCTGTAACCATCCAATATCATTAGCGATATGCCTGATTTTTCAATGAAGGTATGCGGAATTTCCTGCTATGCCTTGATATCATTGACATTTTCCAGTTCAATTTCCCATTCAAACTGAGCATAGGTCTGATCCTGAGTTTTTAACCACCTATTGTAAATGCTTTTTCACCATGTCAAAGACATACTGTGCAAACTCAAAAAATTCCCTTGACTCATCTTTTGTAGGTTTTCCATGGGGCAACAATCCAAGGTCACCTGGATACCTGGACTCTATGTATAAATCATCAAGATCCGTCAACATGTCGATTTCAAAGTCTACGGGCAATTCATTTTTCACCAGGCCATAGAGCTTTAAGGTGGAGTGTGCTTTAAGTACTCTTTGGCCAGTGTACTCAAGCGTGGCTTTAAAACACTTCTCAACACACTGCTGGGCATGAAAGGCGGCCATGTGGGTCAAAAAATCATCGCCCTTGATATACTCAATGCTTTTCAGGTCAGCTAGTGCTGACTCCAGCCATGCCCGGGCAGATTCCTTGCTCATAACACTCTGATTCCTCTTTCTTGCAAGTCCCTGGCAAAGGAGCTGTTTAAGGAGTAAAATTTTTTATGCATAGAGTAAGTATGCACTACTAAATCCATACTTATTTTCTGACGCAATTCATTCAAAGGCCTGGATACACGCCGTACCAGCTCTCGCTTTTCACTATAACTCTGAGGAATAAATTTGTCCTTTGTGACTACGTACAGATCAATGTCACTGTCTGGTCCTGGCCGGCCATGAGCATAACTGCCAAAAAGCACAACCCGCTCAGGATCAATGCTCCGAAGCCTTTCTAAAATTTCTTGTTTTATTCCTTCAATATCATACATGACTTTACGTTCCTAATTTCTTCTGGGCATCGGGGGCTGTCCCCATGCTGTTTCTCGCTTTGGGGTCGGACCTAATCCTTGGCGCTTTGCGCGCTTTGGTCGCTTTGGGTTAACGCTTTGGGGTCGGACCTGCTTTGCCTGCTTTGGGGGCGGACCTAACCATCATACTTAAATATCAAAATAAACCCGGTGAAATCCTGCCAAGGCAGGGCCGCTTAAGGGCATTTCACCAGGTGAATGTCCCAAATTAGTTTGTTTTCAGACCTTAAAAGCCCCATTTTACCCTCAAAAACATCATTGTAAGCCGACAATGGTTCTTTCAACGCATATGATCCAGCCTTGCCTACTTCATGAGCCCTGCGACCACAAGCTTTTCCGCCAAGCAATTTCTTGACCTTCTTGACAAAATCTTTACAACCCACGGCAACGCTTTCAGTCCAGCCTGGTTGTCTGGGGATACGCTCATCCACTGCTGCCTGGACCCATCCAGAGTAAACCTTGGATAAATCATCGTCTATATCCAGTAGTCTTTTCAAAATATCCCTGCTGATAATTCGGTATCTTTGCTGCGGCTCGATTATCTCATGGTATCCGCCATGACTCCATTCTTTGGGATGTTTAACCACCATGGCCCTGATCATATTTACCCAGTGAAATAAGATTTGAGCCTATTTTTGATAAAAAGTCTTCCTTTATCACCGATTTTCGCAACGCTATAACCGTCATTGCAATATAACATAATAGCATTGTCCGTCACTTGAAATATAAACTTTAATGAGTCTTTTTCCAAGGCGGGCTATGCCCGCAACCCAAAAAATAAAGAAACCTGAACCGCCCGTTCGAAGACTCACTCAAAACGCAAAGGTCGCAAAGGAAGACAGGAAGATTTTTTTCATTTGCCGGGTGTACGGCAAATGAAAAGGCAGCCTTGTCCAAAACCGAGTCCCGGTTTTGGACAATACACCTGCTTCGCGTCTTTAACTTTGCGTACTTAGCGGCTGGCCTGCCACGCGCTTCGCGTGGTTCAAATTTTCTTGTTTTTTATGATAGGGTTTCAGGAGCAAGTCACTAAACCGGGAGCAACTTGGGGTCAGACCCCCATGCCCAACCTTTCCCGGCAACACATATGGGTAAAGGGCAGCCCTAGCGCCTCTTACGTCAAACGCGAAACGGGTCAAAAGTGGGATAAGTTACACACATTGCGTTTGACGTGGAATGGGTAAATTAGAGGTGGGGTGGGTCTGGGCAGAATTCATCCTGTTGAGCCGGAACTTCCCTTAGAATATAAAAAACCTGACCCATTGCTCCTAAAGGCAGGCGGGCAAGGCAGGATGCTGGCAACATAATGGCCCAGGTGCACTCTTACCAGACAGAGTGGCTTGGAGAATCGATAGAAAAATAAAAAGTTATTTTTCTGCTGCTCGGTTTACCAGCTCGGTGAATTCTTCAAGGGATTGGGTTCTATAGACCTTTCTGGTTAAGGTCCGCAGATTATCAATGGACTGAAGAGACTTGATTTTCTCTTGAAGTGAACTTGGTAAGGGACCATGAAAGTCTCCAGCTACATCTATGAGGGTTTCTTGATTGGCCTTTATTTCGGCTTGCTTTTCCCATTTCGGTTTTTCTTGATAAGCAGTATCATACCCTGTATCATACCCTCTCTCATACCCTCTCTTTTCTAACATATCTGCTATGGTTTCCATGTTTATACCTCCGCTTGATTCTTGCTGGATTATCTCGTTGATGACCTCATATTCTTCACTACCCC
>PWSL01000150.1 GCA_003563255.1 Desulfonatronospira sp.
GGCAGTAGTCTTTTTCTTAAAAAATAAGTGCGGAACATTTACAGTGCCAAGCGCTGAACCCCCGTCATGGCTCAAATTTTTCTTGTTTTTTGTGACAGGGTTTCAGGAGTAAGTCACTAATATACAAAAATGAGGAGGAGAAAATGAAGATAATTGGAGAACTTATCAATGCCAGCAGAAAAAGCGTCGGTGAGGCCATCAAGGCCGCGGATGTGGATACCATCAAAAAGCTGGCCAGAGATCAGGCCGAAAACGGGGCCCATTATATCGATGTTAATGCCGGCATATTCGTGGGCAAGGAAAAGGATTATATGGAATGGCTTATAAAACTGGTCCAGGAGGAAGTTGATGTGCCTTGTTGTATAGACAGCCCGGACCCTCTTGTAGTAGAGTCCGCCCTCAGGTTGCACCAGGATAAGGCAGGCGTACCCATGGTCAATTCCATTTCTCTGGAAAGTGACCGCTTTGACAACCTTCTGCCCGTAATAGCCGAACATCAATGCAAAGTGGTCGCCCTGTGCATGAGCGAAGAGGGCATGCCCGAAACAGCTGAAGACCGCTTCGCCATCGCGGAAAAACTGGTCAACGTCCTGATTCAGAAAGGGATCAAGGCCGACGACATTTATGTTGACCCCCTGGTTCAGCCCATTTCCACCAACAAGATGTACGGCGTGGAATTCTTAAATTCCATTGAAATGATCATGACCAGGCTGGAAGGAGTACACACTGTCTGCGGAATGTCCAATATATCCTATGGACTTCCCAAGAGAGCCATATTAAACCGCTCCTTCGTGGTCATGGCCGTGCTCAAGGGGTTGGATACAGCAATCATCAACCCCATGGACGCCAACATGATGGCCAATATTATCGTGGCGGAGACCCTGGCCGGCAAGGACGAATTCTGCATGAACTTCCTGGAGGCTTACCGGGCCGACAAGTTTGAACTCTAACCAAATACGGAATCAACCAAAATGCTCAAGGGAGAAGATACCGGAGAGGATACCGGCGTCGAATCACGTTCCCCGCGGGTAGTCATCGCCTGTGGGGCTCTCAGACCAGAACTGGAACACCTGCGCCTGGGACACGAGAATGAAGTGCATACCGTTTATCTGCCCCAGAATATGCACCGGTCCCCTCACCTGCTTCCTGACCTCATTCAGGAGCAGGTGGACACTGCCGCAGAGTATGCCTCAAGAATAATTCTGGGATACGGCCTTTGCTCCAATGGAATTGTGGGCGTCAAAGCCCCGGAGCAGGGCCTTGTGATCACCAGATCGCATGACTGTGTGGCCCTTTTTCTGGGCTCCCTTGAAAAATTCAGGCTGACAAGCCGGGACCATCCCGGCACATACTATCTCACAAGGGGCTGGATTGCCGAAGGCAAGGATCCCCTGGGAACAATGGAAAACGACTACGTACCCAGACTGGGAAGAGCCTGGGCCGAATGGGGTGCCCGGGAAGAAATCAAGCATTATACCCGGTTTGTTTTTATCAATACCGGTGTAGGAGATATCCAGGCCCTGAGAAACAGGGCCATGGAAAACGCCCGCTTCTTCGGCAAAGAATACCTGGAGGTTCAGGGAGATCTTGAATACCTGCGCCGCATACTGTTCGGGCCTTACGACAGGGATTACTTCTACCTTGTGCCTCCTTTTGAAAAGGTCCAGCAGCGCTGGTATGTACTGGAGGCGGCTGAACCGGGCCAAGAAAAAATCGTATCTGTTTAGCGCGTTGCATGTAGCACGGGGACTGGCTCTCCCCGCACTTATTTTTTTAGTAATGATCTTCACATCAGCAAAAAATAAGTGCGGGGGTGCCTGTCCCCTGCTTTCCTAAAAAGCGCTGAACAGATACAAAAAATCAAGGAGATTCATCATGAGTAACAATCAGGAATCTGTAATACAAACCTGCAAATCATATTACGACAGTCACGATGCCTGCATCTTTTACACCGAGGTATGGGGCGGCGAGGAGCACCACCTGGGCATCTACCGCCGGCCTGAAGACACCCTTTATGAGGCCAGCAAAAGAACCATTGACCGCATGGCCTCATATTCACGCAACCTCAAGGAACTGGGAGACAAGGCCCGGGTGCTGGATCTTGGCTCTGGATACGGCGGAACAGCCCGTCACCTGGCAAAAAAGTTCGGCTGCAGGGTGGTGGGCCTGAACCTCAGTGAAACCGAAAACAACCGCCATCGCGAAATGAACAGGGAACAGGGTCTGGATCATCTGATAGAAGTAGTAGACGGCAACTTTGAAAATGTACCATACGAGGACGGCTCTTTTGACGTGGCCTGGTCCCAGGACGCCTTCCTGCACAGCCCGGACCGGAAAAAGGTTCTCAGTGAAGCTGCAAGGGTCCTGAAATCCGGCGGTGAGCTCATCTTCACCGATCCCATGCAGACCGAGGATGCCTATGCCGAGTACCTGGATCCCATCCTAAAGCGCATCCACCTGGCTTCTATGGCCACCCCCACATTCTACCTGCAGACAGCAGAAGAACTGGGCCTCAAGCTCAAGTTCTTTGAAAACCTGCAGGTCCAGCTCGCCAACCATTACGCCAAGGTCCTTGAAGACACAGTCAGGATGGAAGACGACCTCCGGAAAAAAAACGTCAGCCAGGAGTATCTGGACAACATGAAAATAGGTCTGCAACACTGGAGCACCGGCGGAAAGCACGGCCATCTCACCTGGGCCATCTTCTGCTTTGAAAAAGTATAGCCGCATTGTAACCATTCATGGGGTCCTCAGTGGTAGTTCCTAAACAGATACAATTAATACAAGGGAGGAGATGATGGCCGGAATAGAATTCAAAGTCCATCAGCAGCAGTCGCGTTTTCACAATCCCTTCCAGGACATGCAGCTTACCACCCAGGACCTGGAGGTCCGCACAGACCCCCTCACCGGGCATCAGAGCGTGCTCAACACCGGACTGGAAGGCAAGGCCCAGATCCTTTTTCCGGACACGGATTACGAGTACCTGGAACAAAGAGGCCTGGAAACCGCCCAGACCTGCTTTTTATGTCCTGAAAACTGGCAAAAAAACACCCCGGCCTACCCTGAAGAATTTCTTCCCCAGGGCAGACTGGAACACGGCCAGGCCTCTCTTTTTCCCAATCTTTTTCCCATCGGCGCCTACCACAGTGTAATCAGGCTGGGTGACAAGCACCTGCGCAGACTGAATGATTTTCCGGTTCAGCTTCTGGAAGACGGCTTTTCCGTAGCCCTGGACTTTGTGCGCAAATGCCACGACTATGATCCAGGGATGCGCTACGCCACCATGAACGCCAACTATCTCTTCCCGGCAGGTGCCAGCCTGGTACATCCCCATTTTCAGATAATTAACAGCCCCACCCCGAGCACCCATCATGAACTCATACTGCAAAAATGCGCCCGGTATCATGAGCAGCACAACACCAGCTTCTGGGATGACCTGCTGCAGCTGGAAAAGGCCCGGGA
>PWSL01000485.1 GCA_003563255.1 Desulfonatronospira sp.
GTATGGTATCTCAATGGGGGACAGGCACTTTTGCCGGTTGCTAATTTGCAAATGCTTCAAAAATTCGGCGGCAAAAGAGCCAGTCCCCGGAGGTCAATAAATAAGTTTCGCTGTAGTGCTACAGCGAAACTTATAAAATTATTATAACCTATCTCAATTGGGGACAGGCACTTTTGCCGGTTGACAACTTGCCATTGCTCCAAAAAATCGGCGACAAAAGAGCCAGTCCCCAGAAGCCAATTTATAAGTTTCGCTGTAGGGTTAAAAATGTTTTGCAAAACAAGGCTGCGAGGTTCAGGCATATGACAATGTCAGCCTGTAAATCTCAGCCGATATTAAGCCATATCAGGATCTCAAACTCGGTTCCCTCTTTCCTGCCGCGAACTTCAAGCAGTTCCAGGCGATTGAAGTTGTCCCAGGCAAGCAGTTCCAGCAGAAATGATCTGAAGTCAGGGTACGCTCCAATGAGCCCTCCTTCAAGCAGCAGCACCTGGCTGTTGTCAGTCAATGATTCCGGTACCGGGTAAAAAGTGTACCGCCGGAGGCCTGCATTTTCGGCCATGGCCTCCAGTTTTTCAGGTGCATCCATAATCTCCAGAGGAAGAAAATCCCTGTCCAGTCCTTCTAATGCAAATTGTTTACCAGTGGAATCATCAAGTCTTGCCAAGAGGTCCACATAAATAGGCTGCAGGATTTGCTGCTCCTGGATCCTGGCCCTGAGTTCGTCAACCTCGGACTGCAGGCTGATGACATTTGACCTGAGAGGTAATATAAAAAACAGTACAATTAATGCCAGGGCAACAACACCAATAAACAACAATCCCATACTTCTGCGCGAAAGCCCAGCCTGGTCCAATCCGCCCATATTAAACCTGCTCCAGGTTGATATTGATAACAAAGTTCATCAACTGGCCTTGCGGACCCAGATCGCGCAGGGTCCTGTCCTGCACCATGATCTCCATAAACAAAGGAGATCTGCGCAGACTGTCTATATAGCTGGTCAAATAAGTACCCAAATGTCTTTCCTCACCGATTATAAAACCATCCAGAACAAGCCTTCCGTCCAGCGGAGATCCTGGAGAACCTCTTTCCAGACGGACACTTACAAGATTCACATTGGCCGGCGTGGCATCTGTCACGTCATTTAAGGCAGCCACAGGGATGAATTTTCGACTGTAATCCTGCAGTATCGATGCCTCATGACGGAGTTGTTCCGTCAGTTCATGGATCATTTCCTGGTCCACCAGGGGGGCATATTCAGCCTTTTGCTGGTTGAGGCTGTTGATTTGCTGCCTGGCCTGTTCCATGGTGTTGTCCAGGTGCAACCAATACCCTCCGGCAAAAAGAAAAACAGCTGTTACACCTGCCGCAACTAAAGAGGCATTGCGGTTCAGTATTCTTTTTTTTCTCCTGTCGCTGGAAGTGTTCAGAAAGTTGGGGGTATAACTGTTGTCCGACATGGCCACGCCTGTTGCCGGGGTCAGCAAAATTCGTTCTGACCTGCCAAGGGAGTTGAGCACTGGCGAAACATTCGGCATAGATGGATTAAGGGGGTCCAGAGTGAGGGTTTCAATTCCCAGCTCTTCCTGAAAAAAAGCAGCTACCTGTTCAGCCGGGGACAGACGTCCACAGAGATAAATTCTGGCCGGAGCAGGATTGCCCAGGACATTTACTGAATGGTCAATAGTCCTTTCAACCTGCCTGGCCAGCCTTTCTATAGCCGGAGCAATAATATTCATTACCTTATCCGGCGGAAGTTGCTGTCCTGGATCATCATGCTGGTACGGATCAATGCTGTTTTCCAGGCCGGCAATTAGTTTCAGGGCATGCTCTCTATCTAGTTTCATACCAGTTTCAGCGGACTTCCCCGGAAGATCTGCCGGTACCTCTATTTCCTGCATGCCGGTGTTTTCTTCCTGCATCAAAGCGTTTACCATGCTTTCCAGCCCGGTCTTGATAACCCTGCTCAACATGAGATGGTCATTTTTATCATGGATATCAATAGTGGATTTATGCTGATCAATGTGAAGTACCGCATAAGGATGGCCGCCTGAATCATACCATTTGCTGACAAAAAGATTCTGCAGCCCGAATGAAGACAGGGTAATGCCTTCAAGGTTAAAGCCGGCGCTGGAAAACACCTTTTTTAACTGACTGACATCTTCACTGGGAATGGTATAAACCATGACCCAGTACTTTTTAGTTCCTTTGTCAGCAACCTCACCCAGAACCTTGAAGTCAAAAACCACTTTGTCTTCTTCAAAATGATGTTCTCTTTTTGCGGTCCAATATACTGCATTAGCCAGATTTTTTTTAACCAGTGGAACCTTGACATGCCATATGACTCCCCTGGAGGAGGGCAGCAAGGCCCAGATCCGGGCCTTTTTCACTCTCTCAAGCGTCTGAAGCTGTATTTTGAGAAAGTCTTTGAATTCATTGCTGTCCAGGGGCGTTTCAGGTGGAATCCCGGCCGATAATCCCTGCAAAGCTTTCCATTTGTGACCAGACCCGGACATTCTTACCAGATTCAGCCGACTTTCCTGTATTTCCACCCCCACCACATCTCTGGCCTTGAAAGGAAGCAGGGCTTTGGATGGTGAACGGAGATTTTTTTTCGCACCTGCTGGTTTTGAAGCAGTATTGCTTACGGATTTGACCGGACCGGGGCCTTTGCGGATAACGTTTAAAAGCTTTTCAGTGGATGAAATATCTTTGTCGGTGGACACGGCCAATCCTTTTTTGCAATAGGGTTGTCTTTTGGCGGGCCAAGCTGGTCATAAGTTGCATTCTATTAAAATGAGTAATCATATGCAAGTAATTTAACGCTTACGAATTGTTCCCATGCTCTGCGTGGGAACATCTTCGGGACGCCCCGCGTCCACCCATGACCGCAGAGCGGTCCAGATACGCTCCCACGCAGAGCGTGGGAGCGATAAGACAGACATGCAAGCAAAATATTTTCTTAACGATCAACATGTTGGTTTGAAATTTTCATTAAGCGCCTAAAACAAAATCAAACAAATATCCCCCGAAAGCACTCGTAGATAAACAGCTTGATTTTTTTAAATTCAGCATGCAGAACCTATTGGCAGAGGCAGGTACACCGGCTCGTAAAACCCGTAAGCATTCAGGGGATCCTCTGTGATGATTACAGGCACTCACGCCTTGGGCGTGACTGGGGACTGTCCCACGCTAAGTACTGTCTCTCGTTTATAATTGTTGTCTTTGTGCAGGCAATGTGTGGCAGGGACTGTCCCCAGGTCGGTTCCCTCGTTTCCAGGCTCCAGCCTGGGAATGTTCTTTGCTCCCACGCTCTGTCCCGCCCGGGCGGGACAGAGCGTATTTTGGACTGCTCTGCGTTCACTCGTGGACGCGGAGCATCCGGAAGATGTTTCCACGCAGAGCGTGGGAACAAGATAATAAACCTTGAAAAAGATAAGTTTCTGAATTTGTTAATAATA
>PWSL01000323.1 GCA_003563255.1 Desulfonatronospira sp.
AAAACACACCGTGTCAACTCAGTGGAAGAATTCGATCAATTGGTAGACAAAGTTCTCAACTAAGAAACTTTTCATAAACTCCTCTCATTTTCCCTGGCTGCTAACATTACAGCGACACTTTATTGAAGCTGGAAGGGGACTGGCATTTTTGCCGCCGGATAGTCAGACCGTTTTACGGTTTGAGGTCGGCAAAAGTGCCTGCCCCTGGTTGCCGGGGAGCTGAGCTGGCCGGGCTGATTTCAAATACCCCTGATCCGTAATTGTTGCTTTCAGCGAGAGAATAATTTACCAAATATGACATGCGATCGAACATCAAGGCCCTGATTTTGCTTAATGAGGGTGTTGATACGACGCAGAATTTTTTTGTCGGTTTTTTGCCAGTAAATATAATCGTCCCAGGCATGGTCGGAGAAGACGAGCTTCATTCTATCAGCTCCTTTTCGTTTCCTTTGCCATTTTCGAGTTGGAGGATAGATTCAAGCAACCGTCTTGTATTTTTCGGTGACCGCAATAGATAAGCTGTCTCTTCTAAAGCGGGCTCAGCCCGCAACCCAAGATTAAGAAGTGCTCGTATCCCACAATTGGGACAGTCCCCACGACAATATTTTTTTGGTTACTGAAATCTCTGCTTAGCAAAACTGGTTGTCTTTGATCTGGTTAGTTCTTAGCGGGGACAGTCCCACTGCCAAGCTCTTAACCCCCGCCATGACTCAAATTTTTCTTGTTTTTTGTAACAGGGTTTCAGGAGTAAGCCACTAAGACCTTCTTTTACAAATTTAATGCCTGGGCATTACGGAACTTATGCGAATTTATAAGGAATCAACCCACGGCTGGAGCAAACTCGCTCTTTTACTCGCAACACTGTTAACAGGCATCGGCCTTATTGCAGCATGGATTGCTCCTGCAAACGCAGATCCTGCTTTGGAGCGCGTTACCCTGCAGCTGCGCTGGTTTCACCAGTTCCAGTTCGCCGGATACTATGCCGCCCTGGAAAAGGGGTATTACCGGGACGCTGGACTGGACGTGGTCATCCAGGAGCGGGATCTGCGGCAGGACACTGTGGATGTGGTGGCTTCCGGCCAGGCCGAATACGGGGTGACCAACTCGGAGATCCTGCTGCACGCCCTGCAGGGCAAGCCGCTTGTGGTGATGGCCGCCATTTTCCAGCATTCGCCCCTGGTGCTGGTGGCCCATGAACACACCGGCATATACACCCCGCACGATCTCATCGGCGCCAGGGTCAAGATGACCCGGGATTCACGAGATATTGAGCTGCAGGCCATGCTCGCCAAGGAGGGCGTTTCCCTGGATCAGCTCCGGCTGACTGACGGCGAAGTGGGACTGGACGACTACCTTGACCCAAATATCGACGCTCTGAGTGCCTATGTGTCCAATCAACCCTTTTATCTGCAGCAGGAAGGCAAGGAGTTTCAGATCCTCTGGCCGAGGCGATACGGGGTTGATTTTTACGGGGACTGCCTGTTCACGAGCCAGGCGGAGCTTGCATCCCGGCCGGACCGGGTACGGGCCTTTTGGAAAGCCAGCCTCAAGGGTTGGGAATATGCTATGGAGAACCCGGAAGAAATCATCGACCTTATTCTTGAGCGCTACAATCCCCAAAAATCACGCGATCACCTGCTCTACGAGGCCAAGACCATGCATGAGCTGATCCAGCCGGAACTGGTGCGCATCGGCCACGTCAACCCGGGCCGATGGAGGCATATTGCCGGCATATTTGCTCAGCTTGGGTATGTTTCTTCTGAAAAGGCTACTCCTGATTTCTTCGAGGGTTTTATTTACGATCCCGCCCAGCCGGACTTTGATTTGTCAGCGCTATGGAGATGGATCTGGCTGCTGGCCGGGGGGCTTGCTGTGGCCGGAATGATTGTGTCGGTCCTGCTCTTGTTTATCCGTCAACAAAGACGCTTGATTGAAGCACGGCAACAGACAGAGGAGGCCTTACGGTTTGAAATGGCGCGTCTCTTTTCGATTTTCGACAGTATCAACGAGAATATCTATGTCTGCGATCCGCAAACCTATGAGATTTTGTACGTCAACAAGCACATGCAGAATCTTTTTGGCAAGGAACTGGTGGGCGGATTGTGCTATCAGGAACTGCAGGGCATAGATAGGCCGTGTGATTTTTGCACCAATGACGTGATCATCCATAACAAAGGCGCGTCCCATCAATGGGAACACTACAATCCGATTCTGGATAAGTACTTTCTTGCCACTGACAAGCTCATCAACTGGCCTGACGGGCGAGACGTCAGGTTTGAACTGGCCATTGACATTACCCAGCGGAAACGGGCTGAAGAACGAATCTCGCTGGTCAACAAACAGCTTGAAAAGGCCAAGCTCTTCACCATCATTGCCCATGATTTGAAATCCCCCCTGGCTGGTGTATACAGCACCTCACAAATTCTCGCAGAGGAAGCAGAATCTTTATCTTTGGAAGAAATCAGCCACATGTCAACGGCAATGCATAATAGCTCGAAAATTGTACTGGAGCTGTTAAATGATCTGATGCAATGGGCACGCATGAGTCAGGGGGGCATGGAGTTCAGACCTGAAAAATGCAGCCTTTATGAACTGACCAGGTCAATTCTTGATACAGCCAGGGATATGGCCGGCAAAAAAGATATTGCAATCCGGTCTGACATCCCGGAGGTCTTGACCGTTATGGCTGACCAGTCCATGATCAAAACGGTCATCCGCAATGTAATTATCAATGCAGTCAAGTTTACCCATCGTGGCGGTAATATCTCCATCACCGCCAGGCAGGCAGACTCTTTTGTTGAAGTCTGTACCCGGGATAACGGCATTGGTATGCGTGAAGATATTCTGTCTACGGCCTTTTCTGTTGATAAAAGCAAGATGCAGCTGGGCACGGACGGGGAAAAAGGGACCGGCCTGGGATTGGTTTTATGCAAGGAGTTTGTGGAAAAACATGGAGGCAGAATCTGGGTGGAAAGCGAGCCGGGCAAGGGGACAAAAGTGTTTTTTACATTACCGGGTGCATCATAAATATCGCATGTTTCATTGATATTGTGGTATAAAATGGATGTTGCAAGAGAGTTGAGACTTAGCTTTAGTGACTTACTCCTGAAACCCTGTAATAAAAAAAAGAAAAATTTGAGCCATGACGGGGGTTCAGCACTTGGCACTGGAACTGTTTCATTCACATGAGAGTCGCAGCCATCATCAGGGATGCGCAGGGTCCTTCTTACCGCTTGACCATCTGCTGCCGGGGGTCGACAATATCGCGCAGCACGTCCCCCAGCATATTGAAGGTGATCACGGTAATAAATATGGCCGCCCCCGGGGTCAGCAGCCACCACAGGTTCAGGGTGAAGACCTTCAGCTCCTGGGCCTGCTGCAGCATGAGCCCCCAGGAGGTGCCTGGCTCCTGTATGCCCAGCCCCAGGAAGCTGAGGGCCGCCTCAGCCAGGATATAGGCCGGGATGCTCAGCGTCGCCGCCACCAGAAGATAGCTGGCCAGGTTGGGCAGAAAATGCCGGAAAAGTATGCGCAGGCTGCTCTGGCCCATGACCTCCGCGGCCAGGACAAAGGGGCGCTGCCGCAGGGACAGGGCCATGCCCCTGATGATGCGCGCCGCCCCGGCCCAGCCGATAAGGGACAGTATGATGACAATGACCAGATACATCTGTTCCGGCTCAAAGTGCTCCGCCAGGGCGCCGCGCAGGGCTATGAGCAGGTAAA
This sequence comes from Desulfonatronospira sp., assembly GCA_003563255.1. Lineage (GTDB taxonomy): Bacteria > Desulfobacterota > Desulfovibrionia > Desulfovibrionales > Desulfonatronovibrionaceae > Desulfonatronospira. The sequence goes on from PWSL01000323.1 coordinate 3,724, forward strand.
GAGAAGGTACGGCGATGATGAATTCCACCAGGCGCATGGCCAGAAAATCGGTTCTGCCTCCGAAGTACCCGGCAATACCCCCCACCAGAAAACCCAGGGTCATGGTGATGCAGATCCCGATAAACCCGATACTCAGCGACACCTGGGCTCCGTAGAGAAGCCTGGAAAAGACATCCCTGCCCGTGCCGTCGCTGCCCAGAAGATATATCCGGTGCGGCTCTTCCACCTGAAAAAGGCGCATCTGGGCCGGAATAAATCCCCAGAAACGGTATTCTTCACCGGCTGCAAAAAACTTTATGGGGGCTGTTTCCCCCTCTATCGGCTCGTACCTGGCAGCAGCCGGGTCCACCTGCTCATAGACCTGCACGTGCGGCCTCCAGTCCTCAAGGACAATCCTGGTGGGAGGGTGATAGGCACTGGTCAGATCCTGGTCCGTGGGCAGGTATGGGGCCAGAAACTGGGAAAAAACGGTGCCCAGGTAAAGAACAGCCAGTATAACCAGGCAGGCCACTCCCATGGGGCGTCTGGTAATCTCTTTGAACAGGTGCTTGAGCATGGCCCTAATTCTTTTCCAGCCTTATTCTGGGATCTGACCAGGCCAGGAGCAGGTCGGCTATAAGGTTGCCCAGCATGAGCATGACGCAGCCCATCATCACCGCGGCCACCACCACGAATTCGTCCTGGCGCATGAGGGCCTCGAAGATGAGCTGGCCCAGGCCTGGATAGTTCATGACGTTTTCCACCAGGATGGACCCGGACAGAAGGGTGGCCAGGATAAAGCCTGATGCGCTCACCAGGGGATTGATGGCGTTTCGCAGGACATGCACAAACATGACCCGGCCTTCGCCCAGGCCCTTGGCCCTGGCCGTGGTCACAAAGTCAGAGCGGATGTAGTCCAGGAAGTTGGCCCGCATTATGCGCATATAGCTGGCCACACTGCCCATGCCCAGGACTATTGTAGGCAGCACCAGGTGATGGGCGTAGTCAGCCATGCGCCCCCAGAAAGACATGAACTCATGCTCGACAGAGCTAAGTCCCCCGGTGGGGAACCAGCCTGTCTGGGCCGCAAACATCACCGCCAGCAGGGCCAGGAAAAACTCCGGTATGGACAGGGCCGCATAGGCAAACATAGAGCTTATCCGGTCGAATATAGAGTCCTTGTATATGGCCGCCAGCACCCCCATGGGAATGGCCACGCAAAGGGCGAACATGATGGACAGGGCGGACAGGACCAGGGTGGCCGGTATGCGCTGCCACAAAAGCTCAGTCACCGGGACCCGGTAAATCCAGGACTCGCCCAGGTTGCCCTGGACCACGTTGCCAAGCCAGATGAAATACCTGGTATGCCAGGGCTCTCCCAAAGCGAATTCTTCTTCCATGCGCTCGATATACTCCGCCGGAATATCTTCCTGAGTCCTGGCCACGTCCAGAAAATCCCCGGGGGCGATGGCCATGAGGACGAAGACCAGTACGGATATGCCCAGCAAAAGAGGGATCATGGTCACAAAGCGCCTGATGATAAAAAAAAGCATCACTTCTCCGGGCCTAAGTAAAGTTCGTCAATATTCCAGATTACCGAGCCCATGGACGGAATGCGCACGTTTTGCCACCTGTTTTTGAGCCCCACGTATGCATACGGCGTTACCAGGTACAGAAGGGGCAGTTCTTCTGAAAATACCTCCTGCATCTGGTGCACGTAGCTCACCCGCTTATCCAGGTCAAAGGTCTCCTCCGAGGCGTATACAAGCTCATCTATCCTGGCTTCCCAGTCTGTCTGAGGCTCTTCCTGTTCCGGATTCCACAGGTGCAGGCGCCCGGAGCTAAGATATATAGCCCGCCCCCCGGAAGGATCAGCCCCTCCGGTAAAACCCATCATGGCCCCTTCGTATTCAAAATGACGGCTCACCCGGGCCACCAGGGTCCCGAAATCCAGGTACCTGATGCGCACAGTGATGCCCAGGTCACGCATATTTTCCCTGAATGTGGACAGAATCTGGGGAGTTATGTCGTCGCCCTCCGAGGCATAGACCTGAAATGATACCTGATTGCCTTTTTTGTCCACAAGATGGCCGTCCTGATCCGGCTCAAAACCATCCTGGCGCAGAAGCTCAAGGGCCCTGTCAGGATCATAATGATACCTGGGCACATCCGGGTTGTGCCAGCGCTCGTTGGCCGGGCTGATTATGGAATGCAGAAGCTGGGCCCGGCCGAAATAGACGCTCTGGATAAGTCCTTCCCGGTTGAAGCCGTGCAGGATGGCCTGCCTGAATTTCCTGCTGGTGAACCACTCAAGCTTGTGCGGCTCCACGTATGCTGTGCCTGCCTGGCTCTCCCCGGGCTTCTGATTGAACCACAAAAACCTGATGCCTGTAGCCGGGCCCCGATGATGCACGGTATAGTCGTGCAGGGAAGCGTTTTTGCGCACTCCCACCACGTCCCCCGGGGTTATGGCCGCTGCATCAATCTGCCCGGAAGCAAACAGGACTGTTTCAGTATTGCGGTCCTGCACATACCTGGTAATAAGGTAATCCACGTAGGGCAGTCTCTGCCCCTGGCTGTCCACCCGCCAGTAATGGGGGTTGGGCTCATAAACTATTCTCTGCCCCGGCCGGAAGGAACGTACTCGAAAAGGCCCCGTGCCCACCAGTTCCCTGGGTGCATGCATGGCTGTACGCATGCTCCACTGCTGCAGAAGCTCACCACGCTCAAAGGCATCAAAATGTACGTGCCGGGGCAGGATGCCGATAAAGCCGATTACATATAAAAACGGGGAATAGGGTCTGGCAGTTTTGAAACGCACTGTGTACCTGTCCAGCTTTTCAAACTCTATTGCCTCCCCGGCGATGGTATACTGTCCCATGTAGCGGTTGGGGTAGCGCTGGTCAAAAAGGGCCTTGAAGGTAAAGATGACGTCGTCAGCGGTAAAGGGCTCCCCGTCGCTCCAGCGCACCCCTCGCCTCAATTCCATGGTGATGGCGCGCTTGTCCTTGGAGATATCCCAGGAAAGGGCCAGTTCCGGGACGACTTTTTCCTTGATGGGATGGTAGGTGGTCAGTCCGTTTAAAAACCGGCCGATGGCTTCACTGGAATAGGCGTCCTCAGCTACCAGGGGGTTGAAGGTCCTGGGCTGCTGCGACTCTGCAGTCACCAGCACTCCGCCGTACTTTCCGGGCTCTGACCGGCTTATTTCTGCATCACGGGGGAGGTCATGCTCTTCGCGGTCCAGGGGCGGTATATCCCCTTTACAGGAAGCCAGGGCAAAAAAAAGCAATATTGCGGCAAGGAAGTGGGCAAGGGAAGTGGGTATGAAAAATTTGAAAACCAATTCTTCCTCGAAAAAAAGGCGCTTGTGAGTTGTATCCGGTACGCCCTACTCCATTTTAAGTTCCCGGGTCATGAGATCCTGTACTGCTGTCCTGGGGTCCTTGTGTGCGAACAGCACCTGGTAAACCTGCTCGGTTATGGGCATGTCCACACTCTTTTTCCCGGCCAGGTACCGAACCGACTCAGTGGTCTTGACCCCTTCGGCCACCATCCTGGAGCCTTCCAGGATCTCGTCCAGGGTCATGCCCCGGCCCAGTTTCAGCCCCACCTGGCGGTTGCGGCTCAGATCTCCGGTACAGGTCAGCACCAGGTCCCCCATCCCCGAAAGTCCCATAAAGGTCTTTTCCCTGCCACCCAGGGCCACACCCAGCCGGGCCATCTCCACCAGCCCCCGGGTTATGAGGGCCGCTCTGGCATCATGGCCGAACTCCAGCCCGTCGGAGATGCCGGCGGCTATGGCCATGATGTTTTTTAGGGCCCCGCCCAGTTCCACTCCCTTATAGTCCGGGTTGGCGTAAACCCGGAAAAAATCCGTGCTCAGGATGTCTCGCACCCTGCGTCCCAGGTCCTGGTCCAGGCAGCCCAGACTCACGGCAGTGGGCAGTTTCCGGCTTACTTCACCGGCAAATGACGGGCCGGATATGATGGCATACCGCGGCTCTTTTTCCTGCAGGCTTTCATGCACCACGGCGGACATGGGCTTTAATGTGGCCAGTTCCACCCCTTTGCTGGCACAGATTACTACCGGGCTCTGGGGGAAAAGGTGTTTGGCACCTTCCAGGGTCTGGCGCATGAACTGGGTGGGAATGGCCACCAGGAAATAATCCGCGCCCTGCATGACCTCATGCTGGTCCTGACTGACATTGAGCCTGGAATCAAGCGTGACTCCCGGCAGAAACAGGGAATTTTCACCGGTTTTGCTGATCTCGTCCACCAGTTCTTGTTCCCTGACCCAGAGACCTACGTCCAGACCTTTTTCACTCAGCATGTTGGCCAGGGTGGTCCCCCAGCTCCCGCCGCCCAGCACTGCAATTCTGGTCATTTACTCTCCGCCTGCGAAATCGTCTTTGGTTATAAGTCACTGCCACTCGTCCTGTACAAATCTGAAAATCTCTGTCACGCTGCGGGCACGGACCATGTCAAAGGTGCCATTGGCGACACTCTCGCGGCACTCTCCATTACTCTCATACCTGACCTCTACGTACTTCATAACGCCTATGAAGGGCGATAGCTCGGACTGGGTCTGCCTGACATTAACTTTCAGGGTATTTTTATGGGCTTTGCTGTATCTGCCCACAAGCCCGTTTTCTGTCTGTTCCATGCGTGGATTATCCTTGGTCCCGGCATAATTCCGGTTGAGCATGTACATACGCTGCAGTGCAAAATCTTCAAAATGCAAATGCAGATAGTGATCCGCGTCCAGGGTGACAACGGGATCAGACTCGGCACCGGGTGGTTTGGCCATCATCATGCCTATTGCAGCCAGAAATACGCAAAAAAATATTCGTTTCATGGCATGTCTTCCTGTTTATGGCACAGTCGGCTGCAAAACAATTGCACTGCAGCCCGACTCTGTAGCTTAGGGGAATAATGTGTGGATGGTCAACATGTCATAACCTGTGCAGACCTGGATACATAAAAAAGGCCCGGTCAACCATGGGCTGCCCGGGCCTTCAAGTATTATTCCAGACGCATTTCAACGCGCCGGTTCAGTACACGTCCTTCTCTGGTATCATTGTCAAACGCAGGCCTGGTCAAGCCATAAGCCTCTGTCTCAATTGCATCTTGGTCAACCCCCTGTTCAACCAGGAAGTCAGCCACCGAGTCAGCTCTTCTCTGGGACAGGCCCATATTGTAGTCTGCGGGTCCGATATTGCAGGTGTGCCCTTCAACCACCACATGGGGGTCGGTGCGGTCCTGGATCTGCCTGGCGGCTTCCCTGAGGATTTCTGCATACTGAGGCCGGATAACTGACTTGTCAAACTCAAACTGGATGTTGGAGAAAACAATGACCTCTTCTTCTGGCTCAATCGGGAGAGCAGGTTCCGGTGCTGGTTCGACCGGAGGAGTTACGCTTACCTGTCTTTCAGTGTAGAACACTTTCCGGATAAAATCTGAGCGCGCGAAGTCCTTTTGCATAAATGCGCCGGCATCAATAGTATGAGTGCATGGATTGACTGCAGCCATTTCTTCCATAGCGGCTGTTTCATCCCTTACTGTAGTGCCACTACTCTGGGCCAGGCTGATGAAATGAAAACAAAGCCGGTCACCGTATTCCTGGTACATTTTCTCCATTACCGGGACGGGCCGGGGACCGACATTGGACTCGCCGTCACTGATAATGACCACTGCAATGTCTCCCTGTAGTTCTGCCAGATCATCAGAGAGCTTCAAAAGATCGCCGCCCAGGGGGGTTCGCCTTCCAAAAATCTCAAAGTCCGTAGGAATCTCTTCAACGGCATTTTCAAAAGCTCCCTTGTCATAAGGGGATATAGACAGGAACTCTTTGAAAGGTCCATAGGTGTAAAGACCGAAGTTGACATCCAGCTGAGGCAGTTCCTGGTTCAGTGTCAGCAGTATATCCCGGGCGACTTTGCTCTTTTTCTGATCCAGTTCCTTGTAATCAAACATCATGGAACCGGAATTGTCCACATGAAGCACGAAATTATCAGCTTTCGGTTCAATGATCGTCCTGGTACCAGCCAGGGCCTGCTGAGCCCCTAAAAGGGCAACGGCCAAAAACAACAGCAAGAAAGTCCGTTTCATAGATTTCAACATAATACAAGCCTCCTTAGCAGGTTAAACGGTTAAATTTCTTGAAATATATAAACTAATACTCATTAAACGCAGATGGCAGGGACGTTTCATGTATTTTAGATCTATCTTGATTTCATGCCGGGTATCTGGAGTTGAAACCGGGTGTCCTCTTCATTGGCCTGCAGGGTGACTTGCCAGCCCAACCGTCTGCAGAGATGCTCCACCAGGGGCAGACCCATGCCCAGATGTCCGGGTTTGCTGCTGGATCCCACTTCCCATGGGTCGATATCCTGGAGCCTGGTCTTTGAAATAATCAGAAAGACAGCCCCGCCTGTTCCGGCAGGTCCTGCATGGAAAACAAGATCATTGTCCTGCTCCGGAGCTTTGATCCTGAACTCTTCCAATGCATTTCTTATTCCTTGATCCAGACAAATAGTCAAGTAAAAAGGTGGGAGATCCAGGTTTATGTCCCTCCTTTCCACCTGAGGCCTGCATAATATCTTGTGCTTGAAATAAAGACAGTTGCGCCGGAAAGCCAGAAACCATTTTATATACTGGTCCACATTGACCTGGGCCGGTTCTTTTCTGGTATAGTAGCTGTATTCGCTGTTGCAGCGTAACGATGATCTCAACCCTGACAACTCCCGGGAGAGACAGTCCACTTTTTCAAAGATTCGTGAGGATTTATCCTCTGGATCCTTTTCAAGCAAGCTATTAAGCATGTTAAGCTGCATGTCAAGAATCTGCACATGGTTGCTCAGATTATGAATCGACCCGGAAAACATATCTCCCAGCCCGGCCTGCATATACATGTCAGCCAGGGCCTGATACTTATCCGGGCTCAATTTCATTCTTTTTTCCCCTGATATGTTCTCTTTGTTCCTGAAAAACAAACTGCACTATCTTTTCACGATCAACATCCCGGATATTTTTGTACTGTACCGCCCAGACAGGTACACCCTGGACTTTTTCCTTGCGATGAATCTCAGCTACCATACCGACAATACGCAGGGGCACCTGCGATAAAAGAAGCACCATCTCAAGGTTTTGCCCTTCTTCAAAGTCCTCTTCGGCGGTAAATTGCAAACCGGCCCCGCTGATTTCCAGCACTTCCCCCTGGATGGGAAAGTCAGCCTGGATAGTATCCCGGTTTATAAGGCTCAGGATCATATTGACCTTTTCATCCAGCTGCTGGAAAAAACTGATCAGTTCCCTGGGCAGGTGAGAGCCATAAAGGTTTTTAATGACATGATCTTCTGAATCCCCCACCAGGGTGCAGCTGAACAGGGGAAGAGAATTGTCAAAAACAGTCCGGCGCATGTAGGCTTTGATCCGGGTTGGTACCCGGGAATATTTCCTGACCTGGGTTTGCATGTGTCTTCTCCCTGACGCGGGCTGTGCCCGCAACTCAAAGCTGAACAGATTTATCGGCATTTATTCATTCAGGATTCCCCGTTGGATTCCACATGCATGGCCCCCACAGGGCATATCCTGGTACAATTGCTGCAGGCCGTGCACCTGGCATCGTTGAATAATATCTGCCTGGTGACTTTGTCCAGGCTCAAGGCCCTGTTGAAACAAAGCGCGGTGCATACCCCGCAATGTGTGCAGAGTCTTTCGTCCCGGGTGATGGTCTGTGCCACGTCCCGGATACTGATTCCATGCTCCTGCAGGTATGATATGCCTTTTTTGAAGTCTTCCAGATTGCCCGAAAGTTCAAGGATCATATGCCCTTCTTCCCTGGGACTTATTTTGGCCTTTAATATGTTGAAAGTCAGGTCAAATTTTTTAGCGAGGTTATACATCATGGGCTTTCGCACCACTTCAGGGGCAAAATGCAGAGAAATTATCTTGGAATATTCTTCAGCTGTTTGCATGTTTAAAACTCTTGACAGGTTAAAGGTCCTCTTCAGAAATAAATGCCCTGGCTCTTCTGGCCTCTGCACTGTCCGGGTATTTTTCAAGAAGCTCATTCAGTATCAGCTGACCGGCCTCTTTCCGGCCAAGACTGATAAAGGACATCCCCTGTTTGAGCATACTGGCTTCAATCTTGTTGCTGTCAGGAAAATTGGTGATTACTTCCTGGTAGGCCAGTGCGGCCTCGGCATACTCCTGCATCTGGTAAAATGATTCACCCTGCCAGAAATATGCATTGGAGATCAGGTCATGTTCTGGAAAGAGCTCCGCGAATTCCTCCCACAAGGACTGGGCACCATCGTAATCGCGGTCATAAAATGAGTCCAGGGCGCGCTGGTATAAGACCCTGGCTGTCTGCGGTTCACGCACCTGATCAAGTTCGGGGGCATCCAGAATCGCTGCCGTCTCCACATCATCCAGCAGATCCAAGCCCAGCTGGCTGGCCATGGTCTGCAGCTGCCGCTCTAAAACCCGGGTCTTTTCCTGCAGACTCCTGACTTCCTGAGGTATATCCTGTCCGTCTTCCATGCGGGATACCTTTCTTTGCAATGCATCCAGGTTGCCGGTCAAAGTAGCCACCTGCACCCTGATGGACTCCATTTCGGCCCACAGGTTGGCCTGGATTGCCTGCGCCGGGCCTCCTGCCTCGGATACCTTTTCTTCCAGAGACTTTGTCCTCTCTGCCAGCTCGTCCTGGATTTTGTCCAGCTCGTCCTGCATCTTCTTGCGGTCCTGGTGCTGCTGGTGCTCCAGGGTCCGGATCTGCATCTGCATACGTTCCATGCCGGTCTGCCCTCCGGTGGCGCAGGCACTCAGGATAAACACCGCCGCTGCAAGCAGGAGGATTTTAAAATTCAGCATACCTTGACTCCTCTTCTACGGCCGATAAAGAAATACAAAAGCCCGCCAAGAAAGGGGATGAATACCGATACCGCCAGCCATGCCAGCTTTTCCTGGGCTGTATTGAAGTCGCAGCGGAATATATGCAGAATCGCCCACAGGTTGGGCAACACTGGTATAATGAGTATCAGGACCGCCCAGGGACTGGCCCTGAAAATCTCTACTACTGGTATTTCAAACATGGATTTTCCCCAAAAAAATTATCACTACAGCGAAACTTATAACATTTTATAACCTGTCTCAATTGGGGACAGGCACTTTTGCTGGTTGACAACCTGCCATACTCCAAAATCTCGGTGGCAAAAGAGCCAGTCCCCGGAG
>PWSL01000195.1 GCA_003563255.1 Desulfonatronospira sp.
CAAGATAATACCAGGCACTAAGAAACACCTCCTTAAAAAAAACTTAAAACATCCCTCTATCTGCGTGCAACTGTTCCGGGGGTCGGCCGTATACCGGCAGTCAACAACTAGGACCCCCTGAATGGTTGCCTCTGCATTATTTTCAGGCAGTATCAGTAGAGCACCTTCAGGTAGCGCAGGGGACTTATCTGCACCTGCCCGGGATAATTGCAGGGATCTGTTCAGGGCTTTGCATGTCGCATGGGGACGACTCTTCCGGGACCCACTTGTCCCAAAAAATGAGTCGTTTTGAGCACAAAATGATGCTCAGGTAGATCCCGGGGTGCATGTCCCCGCAAACATTAACCCAAACATTAAAGCAAGGATTTTTTCTTTTCTTGTTCCCAGGCTCCAGCCTGGGGACATCGTTATTTTGTAGCTCCAGCCACATTTTTTAAGAAGCGGCTGGTGCCGCAGGAACTAAGCGCTCCCAGGCTGGAGCCTGAGAACGGGAGGTCACCAGAAACGAAGAACCAGGAACCAGAAACCGATTTTAACGACCAACATGTTGGTTTGAAATTTTCACTAAGCGCCTAAACAGATACCCTGCCATAAAATAAGTGCAAACCGGTCCCCGTGCCACATAACAAAGCGCTAAACAGTAATAAAGTAAAACTGATTGGAATGCTTGGCAAGAAAAAAGAGAGGGCAAGCTTTGCCCTCTCTTTTTTCTTTGTGGGGATTGAAATTAGAAACATTTGTTGTTTCCAGGCCTTGCCTGCCTGATATTTTCCAGTATTGTCGCGGGGACTGTCCCAAGTGTGGGATACGAGCACTTCTTTATCTTGGGTTGCGGGCAAAGACCGCTTTAGGACGTCTCCCCCGGAAAAATCCGGTTCTTCAATATTATTTAATTTAATACAGGATGACAACCTGTGAATCACAGGCTGTCAAAATTTTTACTTGACTGCTTCTTTGAGGATCTTGCCCGGTCTGAACTTGACCACCTTGCAGGCGGGGATCTTGATTTCTTCACCAGTGCGGGGATTGCGACCATTGCGAGATTTGCGCTCTTCCACAGCAAAAGTCCCAAAACCGGTCAGGGTCAGCTTGCCTTCTTTCACCAATGTGTCCTGAACAGATTCCAGAAAGGCATTCAGGGCCTTTTCGGAATCTGCTTTAGTCAGGCTGGCCTTTTCCGCCATTTTGGATACCAGATCAGTTTTTGTCATCAGTTGCTTCCTCCTTCAATAGTTTTACCATATAACAAGATGTGCCTGGGAAAAAGTCGGTCCATGAATAATTCAGCAATAAACCAAATACTTGACTCTTTGATTATACCGGTTACCGGCCCGTGTCTCCTGAATCCTGCCAAGCGCTCCACGTGGTTCGCATGACAAAAAAGACTTTTTGCAGTCGCATCAGACAAACTAAAATTTTTGCACCACGATTTAACCAGGACGCACATTTTTATAAGTGTCGTTGCAGGGTTATAAGCTATACAGTCCTGCGGTAGTGACTTCCTCCTGCCCCCCTGCCTGCCTCAGGAAAGTCCTGCCATGTTGAATATCTTTGCATAGCCCGGGGGCTGAAACTCTACTGTGGTCGGCTTTATCAATCTGCCAGCCACGCCATAGACGTGAGGCAATGAATGCAGTGAAGGCGAAGCGGTTAACTGAGGTGAGATCGGTGGTCACAACTTCTTCACCTTTCTGATCAGTCTGGACTGCGGGCATTGCCCGCTTTTTGAATCACTATTTTGTAGGATACCGCCTTCCGGATAGGAAAGGTCATTACACTTACTTTTCCACAAATGCAAGCATAGCAACTACTAGAAACAAAAAAAAATGCCTCAAGTCAAGACAAATTTTGGACTCAGCCCTGCTTATCTTCAAAAAATCAGCCTTGACAAACCCTGCAATTGTTCAGGGCTTAGTTGCTCAGGCCGAGTTGTAGGATCCAGGCCTGACCTGTGAAAAACAAATTTTGTCTTGTTATTCCAGTAGGTTTTAATTATTTTACCCAGTTGTTTGCGACGGTTTTGAAATAAAATCCGGGTTAACTTTGAGAGGTGTTCAGGCACAAAAAAAAATTTGTCCTGTAAGCGCGGACGTAGTTCTATAACAGCCGACTCGACCCTGGGTCTGGGCCTGAAAACCCCAGGCGGAACTTTGAAGAGAACTCTGGGAACTGTAAATGACTGGATCCAGACTGACAAGGCCCCGTATTGCCTGCCGCCGGGAGCAGCGGCGATTCTTTGCGCCGCCTCCTTTTGAACCATGACCACCGCCCGGCTGAATCCCCTGCAGCCTGCCGCCAGATCCCAGAGCAACACCTGGGCGATATTGTATGGCAGGTTGCCGATTATCTTTACCCCGGGCATTCTGTCCAGCCTTGACCAGTCAACCTGCAGAGCATCCATATTGATCACCTGGACCCCTGGATACTTTTCCAGGTCAAAAGCCAGCTTCCGGTCCTTTTCCAGGGCCAGGATGCTGCCGGCCTTACCCGCCAGAAGTCTGGTCAGAACTCCTTTTCCAGGCCCAATCTCCACAACCTGGTCCGCTGGACCAGGCTCAAGGCGGTCCACTATTTTTCGGGCGACATTCAAATCCACAAGAAAGTTCTGTCCCAGACTTTTTTTGGGCCTGGAAGGATTCATCTGGGCCTCGAGCGTTTAAGCTTTATGCGCAGAGCTCTTTTCCTGCGATAGACATACACCATGCGGACGCTGACTGCATAGGTCAAAAAAGCAAGCACCAGCCCCACAACTATCCCGCCTGCCAGCATGAGCAGCAAAAAATCCCAGCCCAGGTTGACGATGTTTAACAGAGTCAACTCCTCGGGCTCAAATTCTTTTTTGCCCACAGGAATTATGGTCCTGCCCAACAGGTACATTCCATAATAAACGAAAGGGGCATATAAGGGATTGGTTATCCAGGTGCCCAGAGCGGCTGCCAGCTTGCTGCACCTGAGCAGGAAAGCCAGAACCAGGGCGGTGACCGTCTGCAGGGGGATGATGGGCAGACAGCCGACGAATACTCCCAGGGACAGCCCCATGGCCACGTTGTGCGGGTTGTCCCTGATGCGGAGCAGTTTTAAGTACCAGAAGCGGAACATCCGCTTCAAACTGTCCCAGGAGAACCTGGAAGGCCTCTTAAAGTTTCCGGGGGGTCGTAAAGGCAAGCCTTTCAAGTCCGGGCCGGCACCCGGAACTGTCAGTTCAGTAGTTTCCACCGGCTATGAGCACTCTCCGTAGATGGTTATCTGTTCAGGGCTGTGCATGTGGCATGGGAACCGGCCCTCCCCGCAATGATTGTTCAAATAAGCTGAAAATTATCTGTAACGTATCTGTTTAGCGCTTTGCATGTAGCACGGGGACTGGCTCTTCCGGGACCCGCTTGTCCCAAAAAATGAGTCGATTTGAGCACAAAATGATGCTCAAGTGGGTCCCGGAGTGCCTGTCCC
>PWSL01000022.1 GCA_003563255.1 Desulfonatronospira sp.
GCAGGTTTCTGCTCGAGTTGCTGGGAGAGCAACAGTACAACAACCTCATGACCATCAAGACAGCGGAATGGGAAGAACATCGAACCAGCGTTACCACCATGGAATTTGAAAAGTATCTGCCGTATTAAGGATGGTTTCCATCCCGTAAATCTTTCTTTTCGGTCGCAGTTTTGGTTTGTCCCTTGCTTTAAAAGCGCTTGATAGATGCTCCCATTCATATTTGCTTTATTGACACCCGCTTGAACAGAGCATAATTTAAGTGACAAATTACCTTTCAAAGGAGGACCAGCCATTGTCTACATACAGGATACATCCCCTGGTTATGGGCACCAAGCGTTTCGACAAATCCATGATGACCTACCAGCACGGAGCCGGAACATCGTATATCATCCCCATCTATGCCTGGTACCTGGAAGGCGGGGACCGAAACATTCTGGTCGACACCGGGGAGATGAGCCCCATCAGATCTGAAGACCGCCGGCAGGACCTGGGTGGAGCCATATACACATTTGAGGAGGGACTATCCAAGGTAGGCCTTGAACCAAAAGACATTGACGCGGTGATCCACACGCACCTGCACAATGATCACTGCGAAAACGACTCCAAATGCGTCAATGCCGAGATATTCGTGCGTCCAGAGGAACTTGAAAGCGCCCACAACCCGCACCCGCTGGACTACAGGTACCTGGATGACTACATCCTGGACGCGGAAGAAAACGGACAGATAAGAACCGTGGATAAGGACAGGGAGCTCTTTCCGGGGATATACGTCATGCATACCCCGGCCCACACCCCCGGAGGCATGAGCGTTTTTGTGCATACCAGCCGGGGCACAGCCGCAATCACCGGATTCTGCGTTATTGAAGAAAACTTTGATCCCCCGAAAGAAATCAAGGCCATGGAGATGGAGGTCATTCCACCCGGCACCCTGGTCAATTCTTATCAGGCCTACGACATCATGCTCCGGGTCCGGGACAGTGCGGATATACTCCTGCCCCTGCATGAACCGCGCTTTGCAGATGGAAAAGCAGTAGGCTGATTCACAGAAAATTGCAGGCGTTTTTGCCCTGGCTCTTGGATAGATACATGGCTTTGTCCGCCCTGGCTATCATACTGTCCTGAGTATCTCTGGGTTTAACCGTAGTGGCGCCCAGGCTGATGGTGATCCTGCGTCCACACTCGAACTCGTGCCCGGCCACCATTTGCCTGAGGTTTTCAGCCAGTGGCCTTACACCGGAAAAATCGGTTTCCGGGCAGACCAGCAGGAATTCTTCTCCGCCCCATCTGCACAACAGATCGGTAGCCCTGGTATTGGCAGTCAACAGGTTGGCCATCTCGCAGAGCACCCTGTCCCCGGCCAGGTGTCCCAGGGTATCGTTGACCTCTTTGAAATCGTCGATATCCATGATCATGATGGAAAAAGGCCTGCCGTACCTCTCAAACCTGCCAATCTCCTTTTCCATTATTTCGTCGAATTTGACCCTGTTGTATGCACCTGTAAGAACATCACGGGCATAGAGGGTTTCCAGTTCCTCGTTTTTTATGGCCAGCCTGGCATGGGCCTCGGCCAGAGAATTCTGGGCCGCCTTGAGTTCGCTTATATCCACTGCAAAGGAGCATTTCACCAGTCGACCGTCTGTCCAGGGAACCATGAGTTCATGGAACTGGTACCACCTGTCGTTGTATTCGTTAAAAAACTCGAAAGTCAGGTTATCCCCGGCCTGCTCCTCTCCGTCTGAACGAAGCTCCTTTATCCTGCAATGTATGCAGGGACTCTCAGAGTTGAATATCTCCCGGTAACAGATGCCTCCCTCCCGGACGTTTCCGCCTACCATTTCAGACAGATGCCGGTTGGCGAATAACAGCTGATGGCTTTGAACATCCACGATATACACCCCGAAAGGCAGGGCCTGGAAAAGGGAATTGAAGATGATGCGGTTGTGCTGGCGGGTCATTCTTTGTTCAGGTACTTGTTTATGACCTTGTTCAGGGTCTGGGCCACATTGTCCCTGTAAAAGGGCTTGAGGATATATCCCTTGGCCCCCGCGCCGATGGCGTCTATAACCGTCTGCTTCTGGCCGTGGGAAGTGACCATGACGATAAGCGCCTCCGGATCCGACTCGATTATCTTTTTGGTGGACTCAATACCGTCCATCACCGGCATGGTGATATCCATAGTCACTAAGTCGGGCTTTAATTGAATATACTTTTCATAGGCCTGTTGTCCATTGACACAGGTACATGCAATACTGTGCCCCAGTTCTTCCAGTAACTGCGACAGCTTGCGCTGGGTAATGAGCGAATCGTCCACTACCATGAAAGAAAACTTGCTCATGAACCTGCCTCCAGATAATTTAACTGCTCATCAAACAACTGCCTGGGACCTATAAGATGGATATAAAGATTGCCCTGGCTTGTCTGAACGACAGATGAATAAAAGGTGGTGCCTTGAGTTCTGATCATATTCCTGGCCTCCTGAATCACGATGGGAGGCGAAAAAGTGACCCGTTCACCGCCTGGGGCGAAAAATTCCGCAGTATTGCCCACTACGATATTCAGCATCTCAGTGGCTGCCGACTCCAGGTAGTCGGGCGTTTCTTCCTCCGGGTAATCCAGACCCTGGGTCATTTGACGCAGAATAGAGAAAATAAGGTCTTTTTCAAAGGAAAAAGCAAAAAACATATTGATGGAACTGTTCACGCTTATAAGGGACGTCAGGTAAGACAGCTTGAGAATGTTTACAGGTTCATACCGGCAGTCTATCCTTGTGACTGACACCCCGGCCTCAGCTTGCAGAAAAGACTGCGTACCCTGTGCCAGGCACTGCATCAGGTCCTTGATATTTACGCTTTGTTCCTGCAAAAAATACCTCCCTTGCTAGATCCGTCAAATTTTCAAGCACCCCTGCCCCGGCAGGTAAAAAACCACTTGCGTACCCAGGTCTGCAGCACTTTTTACCTCTATACTGCCGCCAAGCGCCTGCACCGCAGCAGATACTGCATCCATGCCCACACCCCGGCCCCGGCATTCATCAGCTTCGGCCGCTGTGGACACCCCTGGGGTAAAAATCTGCATCAAGAGCTCTTTTTCATCCATCAGTTCCAGCTCTTCCAGGCTGTATGCTCCACTTTCCCGCAGCTTTTCCCTGAGTCCTTCCAGGTCCACGCCGCTTCCGTCATCACTAATACTGAGCACGAAACCTTCCGGGGTATTTTCAACCCGGCACTGGATCTGTCCGGATTCCGGCTTGCCCTTTTCCAGACGCTCTTCCGGATCTTCTATACCGTGAGCAACGGCATTCCTGAAAACATGCACCAGGGATCTGATGAATGGATTAAATACCCGGGGGTCGAAATAAATATCATCACCCTGAATATGCAGGGGGTGCAGGAGTTTTCCAGACCTGTCAGCCATCTGCTGCACAAACCTGGCATACTTGCCCA
>PWSL01000496.1 GCA_003563255.1 Desulfonatronospira sp.
AAGTACCCTGGCAGGATATCAAGGATTTCCGAAATATCCTGATTCATGAATATTTTGGAGTTGACCTCGAAATTGTCTGGAAGGTGATTCAGGAGGAACTCCCCATCTTATTGCATTCGGTTTCTTCTCTGAGATAATTTATGGATAAATATGAAGTCTTTGACTTCTTTATGCTAAAACATTAGCCAAGTATTTGACCTCGCACTCAGGATCACGGGTTTATTGGACTTCCGACCCCGAACTCCGGACAACAGACTATTACCCACTTATCTGCATCAAATTTACGCTAATGAAAAACGATTCTTTCGCAAGGTGATTAAATTCCGCTTGTAAAAGTTAGAAAAGGAGTGACCAGAATGAACACTTCAATTGGTGAAAAATACGTTGTTGATGAGAATGGAAAAGCTACCGCGGTTATCCTTCCCATCGAAAGCTTTAAAAAAATACTCAAAATACTTCAAAATGCTGATGACCAACCTGAGGATCACAATTTTTATCAGTCGTATGAGTTCAAAAGATTGGTAAAAAAAGGAACGGAAGATATTAATATGGACAAAGCCAGTCCATGGAAGGATGTTTGGAATGAACTATGAAGTATATCTTACTCCAACCTCTCAAAAATCCATTAAAAAGTTGGCCAGGAAGTACCCCTCAATAAAAAATGACCTTTTGCATACTATTCAGGCTTTAGAGGTGGACCCGACTACTGGAGCCTCTATTCCAGGTTGGAACAACAAAGTCTGGAAGATCAGAACTGCAAGCACAGATGCAAAGAAAAAAAAGTGGAGGCTTTCGTACAATTTACTTTTGGCAAGAAGGGTGCAATAAGGTATATTTATTATTTACCTACGCAAAAAGTGCCAAGGTAGATGTCAATAGTAAGGAAATCGCCAAGTTTATTGAAGGCTTGTTAGATGAATAAGGCCAATTTGGCAGAGTATTCGTGGGGAGAAAAAGAAAAGAATTGCCCACTAATCTGCACTAATCATCACGAATATGATAAGTTTCTGCATCCGCGAAGCGGAAAAAATTGCCGAAATCACGTGGCACGTGAAATCGGTAAAAAAAGGATTTATTAGCCACCCCGATGAAACCCATTGAAATAAGCTCCGCTGGCCTTTGGCATTTCACAAGGCAAGCACCCTGAAGGGGACCCGGTTTCATGGGGCAGGCAGACAGGAAAGACAGACGGGAAATAAATATAAGAAATGCTGGGATAGAAAAAAGGGGCAAGGTTCAAGGGGCGAGGGGGCGAGGTTGGAAACAGGAAGAAGATGTAAGAAATGCTAGAATGCTGGGATGAATAAATGTTCACCGTTCAGGGTTCAACGTTCAAGGTTGGAAGAAAAGAATAAAGATAGAAGGATGTTTAGTTTATGGAACCCAGTGAGGTACGCAACTCTAAGACCTTGTCCCCCAATTAAATCCAGCACAGCTGGACTGCCATGGGCAGTATTTCATGGGGTAAATATTTCACAAGGCAAGCAACGCACAGCGTTCCTGCGTAGCAGGTTTTCATCGGAGCTGGAATTGAGAGGCAAGTTTAATTTTCAGGAAAAACTGAAGGATACCTCTCAACCTTTTGCAATATTGTAAAAAAATCATACTATTGATGTAGAACCCTTTCATTTTTTGTCTTGATATGAGAAAAAGACCTAATGCACGTTGAAAAACGAAAAATTCTTGATTACCTGCTCAACAAGGAAAAAAGTCGAGGAAAAGCTGCTTTCTTTATGAGTATGGGCTTTAAAGCTTCACATTGGGAGGTATTGGCGCAAGCCCTTAAAAATCAAGCCGTTATAGGGACAGTATCCAGCATTGTTGAATCGCCATACGGAATCCGCTATACTGTTGATGGTCCCATCGAAACTCCAAATAAACGCTCACCAATGCCCAGTATAAGAACAGTATGGATCAGAGAATCTGCTACTGAAGAATGGAGACTTGTTACCGCTTATCCTCTCAAAGGAGATACACCATGATTAAAGAACATGAGAATGCTGTTTTGACAGTCGATTTACCTTCTACGGGCCTTGTGGCTGGAGATGTTGGTGTTGTGGTACATGTATACAAGCATGCAAAGGCCTATGAGGTCGAATTTATTGCACTTGACGGGAATACAGTAGCGGTTGAGACTCTGGATGCTGGCAAAATCCGGCCAGTCCAGGAGCGCGAGATGCTGCATGTCCGCGACATGGCTGCAGCCTGATATGCTTTTTCTCAAGGCTAAGGAGGCCATTAAAGGCAGAAGGGTACATTATGTTGCGAGTTTAGTTATGTTGCCAGTATCTCGCTATACCCCGCCTGCCTTTAGAAAGCATATGGACAGGTTGATATTCGACATGTCACCAACCTTCCGAATTCTGCGCGTGGTAACTTTAGATGACATGGTCACCATACATAATGCTTTCCCGGACAGGAGGTTTAAGTTATGAAGTTAAATTATTACGATGAAACAGATTCTCTTTATATTGAATTTTCAGATGAATCGAGTGTTGAAAGTGTAAAGATTTCTGAGGGAGTTGTCCTTGACTATGATGCCCAAGGCAAACTTGTTGGGATCGATATAGATAACGCTGGGCACAAGATACAATTGCAGGATTTCTATCTCAAAGGTCTTGATCCTAACATCATGACAGTAGCTGCTTAGCATAGACATTGTTAAAAGTCTTCTATGCAAACGTATGAATGAGCTTTGATCATGGAGCAACAATTATTCGATGAACTGGTAAGCAGTCTTAAAGAAGCTAACGGAAGAAGGGGACAGTCTCTTATTGAGTTTGATTTCAGCTTATGCTATCCATTCTTTCAACAGCTCAACCACCAGTCTTAAAGGAGGTGTCCCATGCCCCGCATAGCCCGTTTTATCCGTAACGACCGTCAAACCGTTTACCCGGTTAAATAGCTTGAGGTTTAAGTATATATCCTATTATTACTGCACGTGATAAAAGTAACTGATATCTTCCATGGTATTCCCTATGCGCCTCAAGCTAAGATTTGAGCAGTCATTTATATTGGCTCAAATCTTATTTAACCGGGTGAACCACGTAATATCGCGTACTGCCCTGCCCGGCCTACCCATCAAGGATACTGACAAGGACTACCTGCTGGGGCTTATCAAAAGACTGAGCAGACTTTACTTTGTTGACGTGTTGGGATTTGCCATTATGGGTAACCATTTCCACTTGGTGGCCCGCATGCACCCTGAGGATGAAATTTCCAATTCAGACATCATCAAGAGGTGGCAGGACTATTATGGTGACAAGGTCGAGATGCCTGCTGACCGGATGGCTGAGGCCAAGAAGAGGCTTTGCAGCCTGGGTGCTTATGTAAAGGACATCAAGCAGAACTTTACCCGGTTAAATGCCGCGTAGCGGCCCCCGCACACCAACCTCCCTACCCCTTCATAGTACCTCATCATATATTTCCTCTCTCTAT
>PWSL01000116.1 GCA_003563255.1 Desulfonatronospira sp.
GTCCCCGCTAAGTACTATCTTTGAAGGTTCACACAACTTAGCGTTTGTCATAATTTAATTGTGCAGGAAAGGTGTCGCGGGGACTGTCCCCAGTCACGCCAGAGGCGTGATTGCGGCACCCTGAATGGTTACGGTTGACGACAGTCTACCAAACACGGTAAATATTACCTCGAACCAGTATTCATGTCCACCTGTTTTCTCTGCCCGCCGCTTTGCAAGTCAATGATTTACCTGCAAAAAGGCATTTGCCAGGTTTAAGGGATTAGAAAAATACTGATATACCGCCATAGTGATGCTTTGCCCGCAACAATAAAGAGAAGAGTTTTTTGACAGGATTAACCCCAGTTAAACACCCCAACGGGGACCCCGGTTTAACGGGGCAGGCCCAGTTAAACCCTGCTCCGCAGGAAATCCTTCGGATTTGTTTAACCGGGCAGGCCCAGTTAAACCCTGCTCCGCAGGAACGCTTTCAGCGTTGTTTAACCGGGCAGGCAGGATTAAGAGATTGATGAAGAGAAAATCATTTTTGTCCTGGCTCCCAGTTTAATGCCCTTCGAGCTTGCTCTGCGAGCAATTAAATCACGCCACAGGCGTGACAGGCGGAAGCCAGGCCAAAAGGTAATCCTGTCCATCTATGCCTGCCACGCGTCTTTGGCGTGGTTAATCCTGTCTAAAGATTCTTGTTTTTTTGTAACAGGCTTTCAACGGTTAAGTCTAAACAGTAACGGTATATTGGTATTTTGAACATCCCTTAAGGAAGGCAGTGTAAGCATTATCAGTGCTGGGTCTGGTAAATCCCGCGCAGATGGCCGGCTCTGACCACCTTGTCGATGGCCAGAATATAAGCCGCAATGCGAAAGGAAATATTTCGCTTTTCAGCAAGGGCCATGACCTGGTCAAAAGCCCTGTGCATAGTGGATTGCAGTTCTTTCTGAATAATATCGCTCTTCCACTGAAAATGCTGGATGTTTTGTACCCATTCAAAGTAAGAAACAGTTACGCCGCCGCCGTTTACCAGAATATCGGGCAGAACAGTGATGCCTGCACCGGGCAGTTTCGGCTCGGTGTAAGGACAGATGGGTCCGTTAGCCGCTTCAAAGATTATCCTGGCCTGGAGTTTTTCGAAGTTGCCGCCATGGATGACATTCTGCAGGGCGGAGGGGATCAGGTAATCGCACTTGAAAGTCAAAACCTCGTCCTGTGGAACAGAGTCTCCGCCGGCAAAACCGGCCAGGCTGCCGTTTTTCTTTTTGTGCCTCCCGGCAGCTTCGATGTCCAATCCGTGTTTATTGATTATGCCGGTTACGGAATCCGATACAGCAACAACCCTGCATCCAAGGTAACTGAGATGTAACGCTGCGTGGTATCCTACATTGCCGAACCCCTGGACTACTGCTGTAGTCTGGTCCAACCGCCTGTTTTCTTTATCGGCCCATCTGCTGACTATCATGGAGACGCCCCTGCCGGTGGCATCTTCCCTTCCATGAGAGCCGCCCAGCTCTATTGGCTTGCCTGTAACCACCCCGGGAGAATATCCCTGCCTTTTGCTGTATTCATCCATTATCCAGCCCATAATCCGGGCATTGGTGTTTATGTCCGGGGCAGGGATATCTTTTAACGGGCCGATGAGGTCTCCCGTTCCATGAACATATTCCCTGGTCAGTCTTTCAAGTTCTCCAGGAGACATGTCTTTAGGATTGCAGGTGATCCCTCCTTTGGCTCCGCCAAGGGGCAGATCAAGAAGGGCACACTTCCATGTCATCCATGCCGCAAGCCCCCTGACGTCTCCCAGTGAAACGCCCGGATGGTAACGCAGACCACCTTTATGCGGACCTCGTACATTGTTATGCTGGACGCGATACCCGCTGAAGACCCGGACGTTGCCATCGTCCATCCTTACAGGCATTCTGACTGACAATTCCCGAAACGATGTGTTGAGCCACTGGCGTAATTCGCTGTCCAGGCTCATAAGGTCTGCTGCCCGGTCAAACTGCATTATAGAGGCTTTGTGGCAATCAGTGAAAGATTCTGTATCAGAGGTGTTTTTCATGATATTCAAGGGTTGATGGTTGATGTTTGAAGGATAAAGCTCAATGCAGATTTTTATAAAGGTTGTCAGGATTTGTCCGTAAGCACCAGATGTTTTTAAATCCGGGATGCTTGCCAATGCCTCCTGGTTAAGGTGTTTTGTAACCTTTCAGGGGGTGCCGGAATCATGCTAAGTTGCCTGTCTGGCAGGCGGGAAAGCTTTTCTGGTGCTCTTTATTCTTTAAAACCGTGTGTGCAAGGCACCTGTGTGAAGCCTGATGGCTTCCCGTGCCAGAGAAGATCTTTTTGGCACTGGCAACTTCGTTGCACATTCCAGTGAAACCAGCTACGCTGAAACTACGTTTGTTTCACGGGACAGGCGGGCGGCTTTGCCGCGCACGGTTGGGGAGTAACACCAGCTTTCTCTCAGCGGTGATTACCACTACAGCGACACTTTATTTAAGCTGGAAGGGGACTGGCTCTTTTGCCGTCCGATAGTCCGGCCGTTTTAGGGTTTGAGGTCGGCAAAAGTGCCTGTCCCCGGTAGGCCATGGAACTGGACAGCGAAGTGCGACAGTGGCTCAAAAGTTCGTTTCGAGAGTTGTCGGTCAGAATCCCCATGTCAAGATTTTTTTGAAGATTATTTGGTGAACTATCACAAAAAAGCTTGACATTGCATATAAGAATAATTATTGATTCTGTTAAGGTGTTTGAGTCAGTAAGTTTTTCAAGTGAAACAAATTTAAAAGGAGAAAGATTATGTCATTGGAATCCGCGAAAAAATTTTGTCAGAAGGTGCAATCAGACGAGAATTTTGCCAAAAAGCTGGCAGAGTACCCTGAAGTAGAAGACTTCTGCAATTCTGACCTGGGCAAGGCAGAAGGCTTTGATTTTACCAAGAGTGAACTTGACACAGCAAAAAAAGAGTTAACCCAGGAACAAATAGATAATCTGAATTGCCATACAGAAAATTGCAGCTGGATTGGAGGCTGATTTTTCAGGCTGATTATTATATCTCGTATTCAAGAAGGATGAAAACAGCTTATTATCAGTTTAAAATCGAAAAAAAAGATTTTAAAAAAATGGCGGCCCGGCAATACTCTGAATTACCGGACCGCCATTTTTAGGTTTACTCTCTTATAAAACCTTCAGCAACACAGTCCAGGAGCCTTCCCCTGGAACGCTGAACTGGTAAACGTTCAGGGGCATTCATTCTAGAGATGCTTAAAGACGCAATGCCTGGTATTGTACGGATGACCATGCCGGGCAGTGCAGCCACAAGGTTTATGCCGAAGCTTTTCTATCGCCACGGGCGCGCATTTCCAGGGCGTAGGTCTTGACCAGACGTATGTGGGGGTGCTTCCTGGACACGTGACTCTCCACTTCAGGGGCAAAGGTATAGCCTATGA
>PWSL01000208.1 GCA_003563255.1 Desulfonatronospira sp.
GCGTGAGCCCGATGAAGTCCTCTTCCTTTGCGCCGTACTGGTCCAGCATGGCCTGGTTGACCCTGGTCATGCGCTGGTGCGTCATGACGTATTCCAGCAGATCCGCCTTCTCATCCTCTGTAGCCTGGTTCCAGGCCACGGGTTCGTCCAGCATCATGAAGAAGAACCCGCTGAAAGACTGGGAAAAGAACATGTTGAGTTGCTTTTCGCTTTGTAAAAGAGCAAGTTCCGCTTCCTTCTGCTCGGTGATGTCCCACCATGTACCAATCATTTCGGTGTATGCATCATCTCTTTTCAGTACTTTTTGAGTGTCCAGGAGCCAGTGATATGAACCTTTCTTATCTTTAAAACGGTATTCACTGGTCATGTTTTTTGCAGACAGCTTTTCCTGAATTTTGGGCACATCTTCAGGATGCACACAATTCGCCCATAATACCATGTCTGAAGTAAAGTCTTCAGGCCTGAATCCCACTACTTTGCTTACATTGTCGTTAATATAGGTAATGTGCACATTGCCCCGCGCATCAATCTGATAGGTATATATCACCGCAGGTGTATTGGACAGTAAAGTGTCCAGCCGCTGCTGGTTCTCGCGCAGCGACTCCTCGCTTTCCTGTGCTTTGTTCCTGGCTTCCATCAATACTTTTTCATTATGTTGCTTTAAAAGCAGGTCGCCGATGATGTTTGCTATTGTCTTCAGGTTGACGATTTCAATGCTGCTCCAGCTGTAGTAGTCTTTTACGGCATCACATCCAATAAACCCCCATATTCTGTCACTACTTTTGACCGGAATACAGATAAGTGATTTTATATCCTGGCCCGTGAACTCCCCTTTTTCCGCACTCGCTTCACCGGGTAGCGCATGGACATCCGGGACATGAACAGGTTGGCCGGAGAGTATCTGCTCCTTGAACCATGGTAAAGAATCCAGCGGCAGATCCTGGACAGAATCCATTTGCATCGAAATGCCTCGACTGCACCATTCGTGGGTGTTGGTCATGGTTTTCTGATCATGGGAAAACAAAAAGAGATAAGATCGGTCAACCTGAAAGTGATTGCCGATCTGCGAGAGCATTGAGTTTATATCCCTGTCAAAGCTCTCTCTGGTTGTTCTTACAAAGCTTGATGAAATATCTGAGATGATCTCCTGGAACCGGAGATTGTTCTGCAGCTGATGCTCAGACTGCCTGCGCTCGGTCACATCCCACCAGGCGCCCACCACTTCGAGAGTGCCGTCCGCATGCGTGATCAGCTGCTGTTCGTCATGCAGCCAGCGATAATTGCCCGCTTTGTCCCTGAACCTGTATTCTTCCAGAGTAACCCTGCCCTCTTCCATCAGCACGGGAAGGGCATCAAAGACTTTCTGAGCATCATCAGGATGGAGGCATTGCTTGAATAATTCAAGGTTGTTCAAAAAATCTTTTGGTTCAAAGCCGAGCACATGCTTCACATTTTCATTGACATAGGTTACCTGGGGTTCGCCTTCAGTAATAATGAAGGAATAGATGACCGCAGGAGTTTGCGAAATGAGCGTATTCAGACGCTGCTCGCTGTCCTGGAGCTGTTTTTCTTTTTCTCTCTGCTCGGTGATGTCCCTGCCAGTGGCCTGAAAACCCGTGTATGCTCCGTCCTTGTAAAGAGGGGCTCCATTCCACTGCACAATACGCCAGCCCCTCGGAGTCCATTGTCGATTGACCAGACCCTTAAGCGGATATTCAGACTTGATCATCTCCTGGACAGCGGCTGATGTCGCTTCCTGATCGTCAGGATGCAAGTAATCTGAGAATAACCGGCCCAGAAGCTTTTCCCCGGGGTCTCCCCAAAAGACGCGGGCATAGTCGTTTAAAAAGGTCCAGCGCCCTTCCGTGTCCACCTGGACTATGATGTCCCCGGTCAGATCAGTAATGCTCTGGTATTCATCCCTGGCTTTTTGTAAGGCTACCTCCGCGCGTTTGCGGTCGGTAATATCTTCGGCCGAGCAGACAACGTATTCCACTGTTCCGTTATCTGCGATTTTCGGGGATTTGAGGATGGAGAGCAGACGCTGTTCGCCTGTTGCATCGGGAACCCACTCCTCGGTGCGTACAGGCCTGCCCGTAGAAAAGACATCGACATTTCTCCGGCGGCAGACTTCGACAATATCTTTGGTGAAAATATCGTACATGTCCTTGAAGGCCATATCTATGTTTTGCATGCCGCAGAAGTCGGCATGGGCCTTGTTTACTGCCCCGTAACTATGCTCGCTGGTCAGGTACCAGACCTGGGTTGGGATATTGTCCAGAAGGATACTCTGCTCCTGGGCCGACCTGGCAAGCGCCTCCTCGGCCCGTATCCGATCGGTAACATCCCGGGCAGCGGCATAGATCAGGGTGCCGTGAGGGTGTGCGCGCCACTCAATATGCCTGTAGGAGTCATCCTTGCAGCGGTAGCGGTTCACGAACTGCAGGACCGGCTTCTGCTCTTCCAGTTCAGCCATGGCCGCCAGAGTGGAGTCAATATCATCAGGATGGACGAATTCCAGGAAGGTGCGCTGTTCCAGTTCCTGCGCCGTGTAGCCCAGCACGGATTCCCATTCGGTGTTGACCTTGACGAAGTTGCCGGCAGTGTCCGCAATGCACAGCAGGTCGAGATTGACCGAGAAAAACCGCTCCATCTGCAGAGCCTGTTCCTTCTCTGAAGTGATGTCCTGGATTATGGTCACGAAGTGATGCTCTTCTGGTGAATAGGCAATGATTTTGTACCAACTGTTGAGGGGTTCAAAGTGTTGCTCTAACTCCTCCTCGGTCCGCTCCAGGGCAATTTTTCCGTAAAAACCGATCCAGTCGAAGGGATCGTCCTGAATACCGGGCAAGACCTCAGTCACCCTGCGGCCCAGGATGTTTTCAGCCTTGAGGCCGGTCATTTTTTCAAATCCGGCATTGACCTCCAGAAATTCATAATCCTTTGGCCGTCCCTGATCATCAAGAATTATCCGGTGGTAGGCATATCCAAAAAATGAGCAGTCTATAAAACGCTTATAACTTTTTTCTTGCATAGAAAATCCTATAGCTGGTTTCTCCATCAACCCCAAAAAAAGATAATTATATCGCCAGTTCGCTTCTGTTGAATGGCTGCGCCTACACTTCGTGTATTCAACTGGGAAAAAGCCTCACTTAAGACGCCTAGTTAAACCCTGCTGCTCAGGAACGCTGCGTGTTGCTTGTCTTATACAATGGACGAAGACTAACGCGGACTTTGCCCGCAACCCAATAAAGAAAAGAGCTTTTTTGACAGGATTAACAGGATTAAGAGATTGATTAAGAGATTGATTAAGAGAAAAACATTTTTGTCCTGGCTCCCAGTTTAATGCCCTTCGGGCTTGCTCTGCGAGCAATTAAATCACGCCACAGGCGTGACAGGCGGAAGCCAGGCCAAAAGGTAATCACTCCAGC
>PWSL01000297.1 GCA_003563255.1 Desulfonatronospira sp.
ACCTGTTGATGCTCCACGTTCTGCCAAAGGGATTTCAAAGAACCAGATGTTATGGCTTTCTCCATGCCTGCAGTAAAAAACTTATCAAATTTCTACAATTAATTCTGAGGGTTCCACCCTTGACCATGCTCCATCAGAAAAAAAAGAGGGCTGAAATTATCTGCCAAGTGTGTGGAGCGACAATGAACATCGTGCGGACATGTATAGCCAAGCTGCCAGCCAATCCGGCTAAATGCACCACATAGAAAGGACAGGAGCTATGGTTATGTAATCGGCAAAGACATAAGTCCTTTCAAAATCCGATTTTATCGGCAATGGATACCTGCGCCCAAAAAAAGACATTGATCGACCCTAAAGTGGAATGCAACATGAAAAATACGAGAATCAAGAAGCCCTTTCCCAGGACCACAATTTTTCCCCTTCCAAATTGACATACCCCACACCTCAGCCTTAAAAAGCAATATTCGTAACAGTTTAGCCCTTTTTTAGGAAAGCAGGGGACAGGCACCCCAGCCCTTGTTTTTTGATGTACAAAAACAGTAACTTCTCAATAGTTCTGGGTAAGATACATTTTTTTTTAAATTTGTCCCTCAAAAAAGTAGACACAAAAAAATTTTTATGGCATAAGTCTTTTCCATGAGCTTGATAAACAAAAAATTAATGGACTTGCCGGAGATTCCTGAGGATCAGCGAACACCCTTGAGTGATCACCTTCTTGAGATCATTTTTGCCCATAAAGAACATATCCAGTTGCAGAACGAAATCATCCAGGGATTAAAGGATGAGATTGCCAGGTTAAAAGGAGAAAAGCCTAAACCCAAGATCAAACCATCAAACCTGGGGAAAAAACCAAAGCCAGACGAGGACAATGGTCAAGGCAACATAAAGGCAAAGAGACCAGGTTCAAAAAAGAAACGTAAAAAACTCGAAATCCACAAGACTGTGATCGTTGCTCCGGAGAATATCCCTAAAGGCAGTCAATTCAAAGGCCACGAGGATTACTTTGTTCAAGACCTCCTGATCCAGCCATACAATGTTCGGTATCGCTTGGAGCGCTGGGTAACTCCCTCAGGGCAATCTATCATTGGCCAGATCCCGGAGGGAGTCAGGCAAGGTCACTTCGGCAATATCCTCATCGGATATATCCTTTATCAATACTACCACTGCATGGTCACCCAACCTCTTCTCCTGGAAGGGCTCCTGGAAATGGGCATTGATATCTCCTCGGGGCAAATCAACAATATTCTCATTGAAGGCAAAGAGAGTTTTCATCTCGAAAAAGAAGACATTCTGAGCGCCGGACTGGAGGTCTCCGACTATGTGAACGTTGACGATACAGGGGCTCGGCATAAAGGCCGAAACGGATACTGCACCCATATCGGCAACGAACTTTTCGCCTGGTTTGCAAGCACAGAATCAAAGAGCCGGATCAATTTCTTGACCTTGTTGCGCGGCAAGCAGGCTGATTATGTCATCAACCAGGACGCCCTTGATTATATGCAGGCCCACAAGCTCCCCAAAAAGATCCTGCAGTCTCTTGATGAGCTTGAGGAAAAAAACCTTCCCGATCAGCAGGCCTGGGAGTCGATGCTGAGCAGGCTCGGTATCACAACCAAAAGACACGTCCAAATCGTCACCGAAGGGGCTCTTTTGGGAAGCATCCTGGAACACGGCCTGAATGAAGATATTGTTATTCTCAGTGATGATGCCGGACAGTTCAATGTCTTTCTCCACGCCCTGTGCTGGATTCATGCCGAAAGGACCATCAATAAGCTCGTTGGCTTCAATGAGCAGCAAAGGGATGCTCTGAATTCAATAAAGGATCAGCTTTGGACCTTATATGACGATCTCAAGGCCTACAAAGAAAATCCAAGCCCGAAGCAAAAAGAGGACCTTACACAACGGTTTGACCAACTGTTCACCACCAAGACCTGCTTTGCCAGTTTGAATCAGGCTCTTGAAAGGATATATAAGAACAAATCAGAACTTTTGCTGGTCCTCAGACGCCCTGAAATCCCCCTGCACAACAATTTGAGTGAAAACGATATCCGCGAGTATGTCAAAAGGCGAAAAATCAGCGGTGGGACCAGGAGCGATCTTGGTCGAAAAGCGCGGGACACTTTCGTCAGCTTAAAAAAGACCTGCCGGAAACATGGAATTTCCTTTTGGGAGTATCTCCAGGATCGACTTTCCGGGAAAATGAAAATTCCCAGGCTGGGCGACTGGATCAGGCGAAAAGCCAAGGTTCCCGGATAATCTATGCGCTATTGCGGACGGACGTTTACCCAACCCGAACTGATCCGTATCAAAGAACTGATCGCAGAAAGTCCCAATGCCAATCGGGCCGCATTGTCACGTTCCGTATGCCAGCTATTACAGTGGTATCGTCTGGACGGCAGGCTCAAAGACATGAGCTGCCGTGTGGCCATGCTGCGCATGCACGAGGACGGCCTCTTGCAATTGCCAGCCCCCAGAAAAGGGAATGGCAACGGCAAACCCTATTCTCGCCGAACCCAAAAGACTGATCCCAAGCCTCCTCTTGTCATTCCGCCAACCGCCTTCTCTGTCCTGAAAGTAAAACCCGTTCAGAACAGCAATCAATCCCATCTCTGGAATGAATATATCCAGCGCTACCACTATCTCGGCTATGCCCCCGTACCCGGTGATCAAATCCGCTACATAGTCCAGTTTCAAGATCAGACAGTGGCCCTTTTAAGCTTCAGGGCCGCGGTCTGGATGACAGCGCCCAGAGATCAATTTATTGGCTGGACTCAACCAAAACGCAAAGAAAACCTTCACCTGATCATCAATAATGCCCGCTTTCTCATCTTGCCCTGGATTCAGACTCCAAACCTGGCCTCACGAATCTTGAGCATGACCATAAAACGTGTGAACCAAGACTGGGAGAGTCTCTACCAATATTCTCCGGTCCTGATCGAAACATTTGTTGAAACCAGACGATTTCCTGGCACATGTTACAAAGCAGCAAACTGGATCTATTTGGGTCAGACAAAAGGGGTCGGCAGGCTCGGCAATACGAAAAAACCACAGCTACCAGTCAAATCTATCTGGGTCTATCCCCTACACCAAAAATTCAGACAAAAACTATGCTCATAAATTGAACCCGTTTTGAACCCTGCCCAGAACTATTGAGAAGTTACCAAAAACAGACTTAATCAAACAAGGGCTGTGAGAGCCAGTCCCCATGCAACTTGCAAATGGCTAAACTATTACGAAAAAATCAAATTGTCACAAATAGTTGCAATGTCAACCATATCAGCGACCTGGATATACGCTCCACACCATCCAGAGGCTTCTGGATGGTCAGGTCATGGGCAAAGTATTTGGCGTGGTAAGGTGTGGGCATGGGGAGTTTATATTAATATTTCCATTTTTTCATCTCGCAGTGCTCAGCAAAAAAAGCA
>PWSL01000513.1 GCA_003563255.1 Desulfonatronospira sp.
TATGATGCCCCGAAGGGGCCACTTTTTCCGTGCAAGGTCGCGGAAAAAGCCTGGTGACTTACTCCTGAAACCCTGACATAAAATACAAGATACTTGGACAGGATTAACAGGATTGCAGACCTTTTTGCCCGCCTTCCGGGCGGGATAAAAATGCTTTTCTCTTAATCCATCTCATAATCTATGCCTGCCACGCGTCTTTGGCGTGGTTAATCCTGTCAAAAAAGCTCTTTTCTTTATTAGGTTGCGGGCAAAGCCCGCATTAGCTCTTAATGATATATAATATTTCAGAAGGCAAAATATGGTCAGACTGGAAAAGTTAGTGCACTACATGGCCATGCGTACGGCGCAGTTGTCTCAGCTTGCACTGGTCCTGGTAATGCTGCTCATTGTGGGCAATATCATCATGCGCGCCTGGTGGAAACCCTTGCCCGGCAGCTACGAACTGGTGGAAATTCTGGGCGCTGTCATCCTGTCCATGGGAGTGGCTTACTGTGCTGTACACAGGGGCCATGTTACAGTAAGCCTGCTTGTAGACTACCTCCCCCCCAGGGTTCAGGGGGTGGTGGAGGTCATTACCAATGCCATCTCTCTTGTATTTATTTCCCTGATATCCTGGGGACTTCTGCAATACGCATCCAACGTACAGCGAAGAAACCTGTCCACTTCATCCCTGGATATACCCCTGTACCCGGTCTTCTATCTTGTAGCCTTCGGTATGATAATGCTGTCCCTCATTGTTCTACTGGATATGATTAAGAATACTCTGAACGTGTTCCGGGGGAGGAGGCAGAAGTGAGCCCCTTTGAACTGGGTATTGCAGCTATTTTTCTGGTTTTTGTCCTGATTGCGGCCGGCATGCCCGTAGCATTTGTCATGCTGGTGGTGGGTGTCGGAGGATATGCTTATCATATCTCTCTGGATGCAGCCATGTCTATTGCATCCTCATCCATTTACAACACCTTTGCCTCTTACTCTCTCATCGTAGTCCCCCTGTTCGTATGGATGGGATATATTGCCTACCATGCCGGAATAAGCCGCCGGATTTACGATGCCACCTACAAGGTAGTGGGCAGGCTGCCCGCAGGGCTGGCCCTGGCTACTATAGGCGCCAGTACGGCATTCGGGGCCATTTGCGGCTCCACTACGGCCACCGCTGCCACCATGAGTGCCGTGGCAGTACCTGAAATGAAGCGATACAGGTATGATCGCTCCCTGGCCACTTCAGTAGTGGCCTCCTCAGCAATCCTGGGAATAATGATCCCTCCCAGCGTCATTTTCATCATATACGGCATCGCTACAGGAGAATCCATTGCCAAGCTGTTTCTGGCCGGAATCATCCCTGGCATCCTGCTTATGGCTCTTTTTATGCTGGTCACCTGGATAAGGGCCGTCAGAAATCCTGACCTGGCCCCGGCAGGTCCGGAAGTCGATTTGAAAGACAAGGTCAAGGCGGTCTTAAGCGGCGGTGTGGAAGTTATTGTAATATTTTTTGTGGTAATCGGGGGTCTTTTTCTGGGTTATTTTACACCAACCGAGGCCGGTGGCATAGGCGCAGCCGCAACTCTTGCAGTAGCCCTTATTCGAAGGCAGCTTAGCTGGGCAGGATTTATAAATTCCCTGCGCGATTCCATCCGCATCTCGGCCATGATCATGTTTCTGGTAGCAGCGGCTACGGTTTTCGGGCGTTTCCTGGCAGTGACCAACATCCCCACCACCATGGCGGTCTGGGCCGGGGATCTGCCAATTCATCCCGTGGCGGTCCTGGCTATCATTTTACTGATATACCTGTTGCTTGGATGCTTTATTGACGCCCTGGCCCTGATCCTGCTGACAATTCCTATCTTTTATCCCGTTGCCGTTCACCTGGGTTTCGATCCCATCTGGTTCGGAGTCATAATCGTGCTGGTGGTAGGCATGGGAGTAATCACTCCCCCTGTTGGGGCCAATGTTTACGTGGTTGCGGGCATAGTAAAGGACACGCCCGTGGTGACTATTTTTCGGGGAATCTGGCCGTACCTGTTGAGCATTATCCTTTGTATCGCTATTCTGACGGTATTCCCGCAACTGGCCCTGTTTCTGCCCGACCTGTTCCAGAAATAAGATGCGACTGGAAAAAGTCTTATTTCCAGTCGCAGTAGTTAATATCTGTCATTTTGCAGGTGCATCAAATAATGCACTACAATAGACTGGAGGCTGACTCCAGTACAGCCTTGTAATCAGGCTCACCGGTCACTTCAGGCACGATTTCAATATACTTCAGAATACCTGTGCGGTCCACAACGAACATGGCCCTGGCCAGCAGACGCAATTCCTTTATCAGTACCCCGTAAGACACGCCGAAGGAGACATCCCTGTGGTCGGACAGTGTCTGAACCTTGTCTACTCCGGCAGCGGCGCACCAGCGTTTTTGAGCAAAGGGCAGGTCCATGCTGATGGTGAGAATACTGATATCCTCATGAAGTGAGGCGGCTTCCTGGTTGAAACGCCTCACCTCCATATCGCACACCGGTGTATCCAGGGAAGGCACAGAGGCGATTATAATCACCCGGTCCTTCAGGCTGGAAAGCCTGAAGGGGTTCAATTCATTGTCCAAAACTTCAAAGTCAGGGGCCTGCCTGTCTATTGCCGGTTCTTCACCCACCAGAGTCAGGGGGTTCTGGTGCAGGGTCACGATTCCTTGTCTCTCATTCATGACAATCTCCTTTTTAGATCACTAAAGTTGTTAAGTACATTCAGCACAACGTCCGTACAGAAAGATTTCATGTCCATCAAGCTTAAAACCTTCAGGAGCCAGGGATGTTATCCCCGGCGGGCAGCCTGGTATGCAGAAAAGCTGCTTGCAGTTGCGGCATTGAAAATGATGGTGGTGATCCATGTCCGCTGGTTCGTAATATGAACCCTGCCCCGGGACCTGCAGTTCGGCAACAGACCCCTCCTCTACCAGCAGCTTGAGGTTGCGGTATACCGTGGCAATGCCCAGAGAAGAAACCTTCTCCCGGGAAAACCATAAAATTTCTGCTGGTTTCAATGGCCCTCGGGCTTCATGTAAACACTCCATCAAGGCCTTTCTTTGCTGAGTCTTGTGTTTCATATGCAAACTCCCTGGACTTAAGCTGATTAATATGGCCATTCAAAGCAAATTGCAACTTCAAGTTATGCAGAATGTATCTGGTCAGCGCTTTGCATGTGGCACGGGGACTGGCTCTTCCCGCACTTATCTTTAAAACCTGTCAATCTTCCTTTAGTGGCTTACTCCTGAAACCCTGTCACAAAAAACAAGAAAAATTTGAGCCATGACGGGGTTCAGCACTTGGCACTGGGACTGTTTCATTTTTGGACACTAAGCTCAGGTGCTCCCCCCGCCGCGCAAGCGGCTGATGCCTTTTCCTTGCGGGTTCTTATTCCCGCAAGGAAAAAA
>PWSL01000397.1 GCA_003563255.1 Desulfonatronospira sp.
GGGACAGGCACTCCGGGACCCACTTGAGCATCATTTTGTGTTTAAAATATCTCATTTTTTGGGACAAGTGGGTCCCGGAAGAGCCAGTCCCCATGCCACATGCAAAGCGCTAAACAGATACGTTTCTCATAAGACCTGAAAATTATCCCATTGTCTGCTGACCGGTGATTACATCTTGTATTTGGTATCATCCAGATTGAACTTTTCCAGTATCTCGGCCCATTTCTTTCCCTCTTCATCGTCCAGTACCACCTGGTATTCACCCTGTTGCTCCTTCATGATGTCCTCAAGAATTTTCTGGCGGACCATTATGGGTGCCTTGGCTCTCACAGCCATGGCTATGGCGTCCGATGGCCTGCTGTCGATGCGCAGTATTTTTTCTTCCTGCTGCAGTACCAGCACAGCGAAATAAGTGGACTCCTTTATTTCGGTTACTTCCGCATGCAGCAGGTGGGCATTCAGGTTGTTCAACGTGTCCAGGAAAAGATCGTGGGTCATTGGCCTGGGCATGCTCATGCCCTTGAGGGGTATCGATATGGCCATGGCCTCCAGTGCCCCTATCCAGATGGGCAAAATATACTTGTCCTGATCATCTTTTAGTATCACTAATGGCATGTTGGTCTTTTCATCCATGGCCAGACCGAATATCTCCATTTTAATCAGCATGTTACCACCTCTCCACTCAGGGAATGTTTGTGGGCCCTGACAATGGCGACCCGGAGCACCTCTCCGGTGCAGTCCCGGTCCCGGGGCAGGTGTACATGAACAAGCCTTCCGCCGGGGTCCCGGCCGGTCCATGAAACAGTCCCTGGAGGGCCTTGTTTTTTGCTCTGACTTTCAATAAGCACCATTTCTTCTTGTCCAACCCGTTGAGCAAGTCTGTCACGGGTCAGAGAGCCTTGCAGGCTTTGCAGCCTGTCCAGCCTGTCGGCCTTGATCTCATCGGGGATCTTGGGATGCATCTTCTCGGCGGGTACCCCTGGACGATCAGAATATTTAAATGAAAAGCTGCTGTCAAAACCCACCTTTTCCACCAGATCCATGGTCC
This sequence comes from Desulfonatronospira sp., assembly GCA_003563255.1. Taxonomy (GTDB): domain Bacteria; phylum Desulfobacterota; class Desulfovibrionia; order Desulfovibrionales; family Desulfonatronovibrionaceae; genus Desulfonatronospira. The sequence goes on from PWSL01000397.1 coordinate 1,049, forward strand.
TTTGAAAATCGGCATCCTTTTCCCCCGGGAATCCCACGATCAGGTCCGTGGTCAGGGCTATATCCGGGCAGCTTGTCCTCAGGCAATCCACAATGTGCGTGTAGTCCCCGCTGGTGTACCTGCGACCCATGGAAGCCAGAATCCTGTCTGAGCCGGACTGCAGGGGCAGGTGCAGATGCGGGCAAAGTGCGGGCAGCTCTCCAAAGGCGCGTATCACCTCCCGGTCAATGTCCTTGGGGTGAGAAGTGGTAAATCTGAGCCTTTCCAGGCCCGGCAGACCAGCCACCCTTTTCAGCAGCTCTGCAAAAGAAATCTCACTACCATTTTTATCCTGGCCGTAACTGTTAACATTTTGACCAAGCAGGGTTATTTCTTTGCACCCCCGGGAAACCAGCTCAAAGCATTCATTCAGGATATTCTGCGATGAGCGGGATTTCTGACTGCCTCTGGTATAGGGGACGATACAGTAGGCACAAAAATTATCACAGCCCTGCATGATATTTACAAAGGCCTGAGCCGGAGAACTGTCCGGCCAGCATTCCGGTCTCTCGGGGTAATGGTCCTGAAAATCCAACAGGCTGATCTTGAGGTGCCTGTCTTCCAGAAGCCGCCTGATGCACTCGGGGACCATGACCAGGCCGTCGGTGCCGAACACCAGGCGCACAAACGAAAAACGCTCCAGAAACCCCATTCCCACCTGCTGGGCCACGCAACCGCCTACTCCGGCAAAGACATGAGGCTTCTCCCGGATATATTCCTGCAGCCTTCCCAGGAGACTGTATATTTTGTGCTCCGGCTTTTCCCGGACGCTGCAGGTGTTGATCAGGAATATATCAGCCTCTTCCTCCACGTTGCAGGGCTTGAGGCCCATGGCCTGCAGTGAACGGTCCAGCCACAGGGAGTCGCTGACATTCATCTGGCAGCCAAAAGTAAAAATATAATAGTTCATCTTTTAAGGATTATCACGCCGCTGTAAATAGTCAATGCTCTTATTCTGGAACCTGCTCAGGCGCTTAGCACAAATTTCGGAACAACATGTTCGTTTATTGGGTTGCGGGCATGGTCCGCGTTAGATCAGGTACTTATTAATATTACTATAATCAAACTCATCATCCTGCAGAACATTCTCCATAAACCTGAAAAGGCTCGCACGGATCTCCCTGGAATGACCCGGGTACCACTTGGGGGAAGCAATCACCAGGGCCCTGAAGACATAAAAAGGTGCTGCAGCCTGCAGCACCTCCCTGTCCCCGGTCTCTTCCAGGTAAGTGTCCCACATGGTTCTATAAAGGCTCTCGAAGTCGCCTTTCAAGGCAGGACCGCTGTAAAGAGAGTACAACAGATAGTTACTGGTCATGGTGGTGATGTCGTCGGCAGGCTCTCCCCATTCTCCACGACTGCGGTCCAGCACCCGGAAATCCCCATCTGGCTGAACAAGTACATTCCATGGATGAAAATCGCCATGTACCGCGGATAACCGGTGAGTGTAACGACTGAGTTTCCAGCGCCAGGCTATGAGCCTGCATTCCAGGGCCTGAAACCTTTCCGGAGGAAACAAATCATAAGGATGGGGGTAGGAATCCACCAGGCCGAAGATGCATTCCGAGGCTCCGATAAGATTTCTGATACGGCGCAGGTAAAGATCCGGATCATCCAGTCTTTGGCTGTGCAGGCGGGCCATCCAGCGCGAAAACTCTTTGGTCAGCTCCAGGTCGCTTTGCTCCACTCCCTGTTTTTTTATCTGCTCCAGGTCCAGAAAATAATCGTACCCCTGGGCCATTTCATGCAGGATAAAGAACTCCCTGGGCTCAACAACAGGGACCAGGTTGTCCTTTTTATCCACATATCCAAAACCCAGGGAGCGCACATGCTTTTCCATGCTTTCCCCGGTCTCGTACTGGAACATGAGGATGCCCGCCCGGTCCCAGTAAAACTGATGACCGAAGCTGTCCCCGCGCATAGTGGAAAGTACGACCTGCTTTTCCTCTCCATCAAGCTCAAACCTGACGTGCAGGGGCTTGCCGTACCCGAACTCCTTCATGCCCTGCTTGCCGGCAGAGCTCATCTCCCCGGCCTGAATGAGCCTGGCCCCAGGCCCGAACTGCTTCTGCAGATAATCCTGCAGGCTGCTCACCTCAATTTGCAGGGACGGACTTCTGTCTTTTGTACTGGACATGTTTCACCTCTCCGGAAGTCAAAAAATAAGTATCGCAGCAGGCGTTTGGTGACTTACTTCTGAAACCCTGTCATAAAAAACAAGAAAGTTTGAACCACGCTTTCAGCGTGGCAGGCCCGGCGCAAAGGACACAAAGGAAGAAAGCACAAAGGGTTTTGGTTTTTCATTTGCCGGGAAGAC
>PWSL01000209.1 GCA_003563255.1 Desulfonatronospira sp.
GCACTAATAAAAGAAAAAAATTAGTGCAGATTAGTGTGAATTAGTGGTTCAAAATTCTTTTTATTTACCAATCAGTGGTGCAAGTTTAATTTAACCATTAATCTGCACTAATTAGCACTAATAAAAGAAAAAAATTAGTGAAGATCAGTGTAAATTAGTGGTATAAAATTCTTCCTGATTTACTCACCGCACAGCGCATTACACAGCCACTGCATGCACATATGTCCGATAATCAGTTGTATATCCTCGGCTACCTGCATATCATCAATGGGAAAATGCAGCGGAACCTGGGCCAGTTCCCTGCACCTCCCCCCGGAAAAACCCAGGATGGCATAGGTCTGCATACCCATGGCATTGCCGGTTTCCAGTGCCTTGACAACATTTGGAGAATTGCCGCTGCCGGACAGGGCAATGAGAACGTCCCCGGGGCCCGCCTTGACCTTTAACTGCCGGGCGTAAATTTCATCGTATCCAAGATCATTTGCCAGACAGGTGACAACAGAGATATTGGAACTCAAGGCTTCCACCTTTAGCCCAGAACCTGCATGTATGCCGGCACCATAAAGCAGGTCATTGGCAATGTGAATAGCATTGCCGGCGCTTCCGCCATGGCCGCAGATAAAAACATGCCTTCCCCTCTGCCAGACATTGAGCAATTCCTTGCAGAGCTTTGGCACAAGATCCATAGCCTCCAGGTCCAGGGCATCTTTCAGGCGTTGCCTGTATAGACGTAAAAATAGTCTGCATGTCCTGGTTCTCACCGATGCCGGAACTCACGAAAAAATCTTTCATTACAACCACCCTTGCTCAAACCGGAATAAAGACGGTAACATTTTTTTGACAGCCATGATCTTGCCACAGAGGACAACTTAAGCCCGGGAAATTTTTCAGCCAGATGATATGTTTCAGGAGTGCCGATATCTACAAAGGGTGCTGTGGTCTCAAAGGTATAAATCTTACCCATTAGATGAGGCAGAACATCTGTGCTGAAATTTTTTGCCGCATAAAACTTCTCATAAAACAAGTTCAAAAATTGTGCCGACAAAACATATATTGCTGCGTTAGCCAGGTTTCCGGGTGGGTTATGCAATTTTTCATAAAACCCCTGGACTACACCTTGATCATCAAGCTCCACTATTCCGCAGGAGGAAGGTGAATCAGTTCTAAAGGTCATCATGGTCAACAGACATTTTACTGGGCGGTTTTGATGAGCCCGGACAAAGGCTTGCAGATCAGCAAGGCAATAGTTGTCGGCGTGAATGACAATCCCGTCCTGCTTTCCAAAAAAGTCCAGATTGGCCTTGATGGTCCCGGCAGTCCCCAGCAGTTTCTGCTCGTATACTGTGTAAATCTGTTCTATATATGGACTTTTGCTGATAAAATGATTTACCTGATGAGCCAGATGGTGGGTATTTATCAGGAATGGGCCTAAACCTGCAAGTACAAGACTTTCGAGCCAGATCTCCAAAAGAGGCCTGCCCCTGATAGGGACCAGGCACTTGGGAACAGTGTCAGTCAAAGGGCGCAGCCTGGTTCCATAACCTGCAGCCAGAAGCATGGCGCGCATCAGGTAAACTCCTGCATAATTTCCTGGCGCTGTACCGGCGTGTTTCCAACCCGGCCCACCTGAACCGCTGCAGCCAATGAACCCAAAAATGCAGCCTCCCAGATATCACCGCCGGCAGCCAGGGTCATGGCACCTGCTATAAGCATTGAATCGCCAGCCCCTGCAACGTCCTTGGGGACCGAATTGAGTGCGCCAATCCGGTCAGTGAGCCAGTTGTCCTGATTTTCGGCATGTATAAGCAGCCCTTCCTCACCCAGCTTGAGCAAAACGTTGTCGGCTCTGGCCTGCTTGCGTAGCTGTTCAGCCAGTACAACCAGGCCATCCTCTGAATTGCGGGTGGCCAGACGGGCCTCTCGTTCTGTAGGGCATATCATCTTCATTCCCTGAAACCGGCTTACATCAACAATCTGTGATGACGATTGACTGTCTGCAACCATCATGACTCCCCTGGCCAGAGCCATAGAAGAGGCACGCTCCACCAGGGATGAGGGCAAAAATCCGTAATTGAAATCAGAATAAACAAGCAAATCTGCCTGGTGCAGTGCATCCTCAAGATTCTCCAGTACAGTTGTTTGCAGCCTGGAACTAATGGGGTGCTGATGGAGCCTGCTCACCCGCAGAAGGGTTTTTCCCTTGCTTCGAAACCTTTGCTTGAGAATTGTAGGGCGGCTGCAATCCTTGGTCAACACGGTCCTGACACCGGCACCGGACAGTTTATCCAGGGCAAGCTCACTCGCGGCGTCCTCCCCGGACACTGATATAAATGTCACTTGTCCCCCAAGGCCGGCAGCATGGGCAGCGACAATCCCGGCCCCTCCCAGAAAAAAAGTGGAATCCAAGGGGCTTACGACAATAGTGGGGTCCTCTTGTGACATTCCCAGGGGTTCACAGGTGATAAACTCATCAATAATCAAATCTCCGACAACACAGACTTTCAGTGAAGTAAATCTTTGCATCAGGGCCATAAGTCCAGGTGTTGAGATACTGTGCCGCTTCAGGTAGTCTTCGGGCACATGTATGGTCTGGGGATTAGATTCAGTAAACTCTTTGCGCAAGAGATCAATAGAAGAGAAACTGGATTCACCTGAGCTGAATAAAAGTCGCCCTCCATACTGCTCCAGGACCTCCAGTTCAGGGTTGAACTTTGATTCATGCTCTTTGCCCTTGACCACAATATCAGGGCGTATACGCAAAACAGCTGCCTGCAACGGCTCATCCACTAGAAATGCCTCATGCTACCCAGCTATTACTGCGAACACCCTCCAGCCTGTAATGTTCGGGCATATGAGCGGAAAGTCCAGCCAGGCGATCAGAGATAACACCAACAATCAAACGATCTCCACAGGACCTGGCAAAGCGAAGCAGACGCAGATGCCCCGGATGCAAAATATTAAATGCGCCGGTTACCAATACTTTGATCATTTCTTAGACTTTAAAAAATATGGATGTGTAGTTGAAAAATGGCTTGCGCCAAAAGAATCAGTATATAAGCTTACACCATTACCACCTTGAGCACTTATGCAAGGATCTTGCCAAATATTTTTCAAGAAGTCAAAGCTTTCTTCTATTACTCGAAGCTTCCAAGGTGGTCAACAAAAGAACTGGGACAGACGAAAAATACTGGACTTTCATCCTCATTTCGGCTACTTCTTTTTCCATAGACATTAATCCTTAGCCCATGGAGGTTCACCATGCCAAGAAACGCCAGATTTACCCTGCCTCACAGGCCCACTGTTTACCCGGTTAAATAGCTTGAGGTTTCAGTATCTATCCTATTATTACTGCACGTGATTTAAGTAACCGCTATCTTCCATGGTATGCCCTGTGCGC
>PWSL01000181.1 GCA_003563255.1 Desulfonatronospira sp.
AGAGTCATTATATCCTTTGAAAACATAAGCAGAACCTCCTTGGTGAAAATTTGGAGATCTGCTACCTGAAATTGTGAGCAAAATCAAAAAATCAAATTCCACAGTCAACGTCGAAGAGCCATATTTACAAATCAGGATTGGGCGATCAAAAACCCACGACATTTTGAATCAGGGAAATCATTTTTTATTGGTGATATTGAAATTACGCCATATTTGATGGACCACTCTGCATTTGATGCTTATGCCTTTCTAATCAAAGCTGATGGAAAGTCTCTTTTTTACAGTGGTGACTTCAGAATACACGGCAGAAAAACAAAAGCATTTGGTTGGTTCAGCTACAATACTGAGCAAAATATTGATTATCTGCTTCTTGAAGGAACAACTGTCGGTCGAGTGAATAAACCGTTCCCGACCGAAAGTGATATAGAAGAGGAATTTGTAAATGTTTTTAAAACGAGCAAAGGAATCAATTTAATTTATACATCAGGTCAAAACATTGACCGGCTCGTATCAATTTATAGAGCTTGCAAAAGAACGGGAAAGACTCTTGCTGTTGATTTTTATATTGCAAACATTCTTAAAGAGTTGTCAGATTTTGCTACAATTCCGTATCCATCTAAAAACTTTCCCGAAATAAAAGTGTTTTTCCCATATCGACTTTCTCGAATGATTAGCAGCAAAGGGAATGAAAAATTATTGTACCGTTTCAAGGACTATAAAATCACGAAAGAACAAATCGAATCGCAGTTTGATAAAACGGTAATGATTGTGCGACCAAGTATGTTGAAAGATCTGGAATATATAAAAAGATTAAAAGACGGCACATTTATCTATTCGATGTGGGATGGGTATAAAAAAGAAAAAACAACTAAAGAATTCATTGGTTTTCTTATTGGAAAAGGAATGACTGAAAAAGCGATTCACACAAGTGGACATGCTGATCGAGATGCATTGAAAAGAATGGTTGAGGTTTTGAATCCGAAGGCTCTTGTTCCAATCCATACATTTGAAGGAGATGAATATAAAAAGATATTCACAAGCACAAAAGTGATGCGGATAAACGATAATGAGGAGGTAACAATTGGCTAAAACACATAACAAATCACAGAGGGATCAATTCTTTCGGGACAATAAAAAGTTGGTAGCGACTAACTCTTCGAATTTTGAACGCTGGCTTCTTCATCGAAATAGCCAGCATAGGTTATTTGGAGTTTATAAATCCGACTATCGTGCAGCAAGCCCACAACAAAAGACTGCTTATAAAAAGAGAGCAGTTAAAAAATTTCGGTCAAGATTTGATCTGATATTTCAGCGTCGTAATGACTGCATTCACAACTGCGATAGGCCAAAAATCGCAGTTCAATCATCACAGCTACAGGATTCGTATGTTTGCAAGGTGATTGAAGATTTAAAATTTTTAGTAATCAGATGCAACGAAGACTTTGTGGCAGAGTTTCCTATTTACCTAACCAATTTGGGCTTCAGTCCTTTAACAAGGAATGGTGTAGGTGCATAGGGATTGTTTTTGCAACTAACCAGTCAGCTCAGGTGACATCCAGGGCCGACGGCGTTTTGATAAGCTTGTGGGGAATTGATCGTCAAACAATTTCAATCAGGTCTGTGGAAGCCCTGGCTGCTCCTGGCTTCCAACGTTATGTGGAAAGGAAAAAAGACCAATGCTTTATAAACTTGGATCAACCGACGGTAAGTTTGACAAACTCGAACCTGTAACATTCAAGGATTTCTCCAGTTTTGGTAATTTAGAAAAAGATTTGGAGGAGCTGATCGCATCAAGCATTTTAGATGTCCTATTTGAAGACGCCAGCTTAATGCCAATATTTCAAGAGCGTCAGTATCAAGCTGAAGCTGATATCTACGCACTAAACGAAAAAGGTGAACTCATTATTTTTGAGTTAAAGAGGGGTGCTGCCGGTGAAGGCGCAGTACATCAGGCATTGCGATATGCACAAGATGCCGGGCAATGGACTTTCTCAACTCTTCAGAATAAATACCAACAATATGCAGGAAACAATACCGATTTGCACTTGGCGCATAAAGAGGCATTCAATCTTGAACATTCATTAGATGCGAAAGAACTTAACAAAAAACAACATCTGATAATAATAGGTAGTGCCGCTGATGATAGCCTCATTAGTGCTGTCGACTACTGGAAACACCAAGGCATCTCAATCGATTTCCTTCCTTATAGAATCTATGAAATCGATGGCAAAAAGTACTTCGAATTTTTTGCCTTGCCTTATGACAAGCACAAAAATCCAGGCGATGTAAAAGGTGTATTGTTTGATACCAATAGAAGCTGGGATGAGGAATCAATCTGGTATATGATGGAAAATAGTCGAGTGGCGGCATTTGGCGATGCAAAGCGGTTCGTCGAATATGTCTACCCTGGTGATATTGTGTTTTTTTCACACAAGTGGACAGGTCTTGTCGCAGCAGGGCGAGTTAAAAAAGGTGCCATAAAGTCACCGGATGACGAAACGTTATATCGTGATGTGGAATTTATCACTCCAATTCCAAAGAAGGGACAAACGATTAACGCGATGCCGTTTGGGAAAGCCTCTGAAATCACTGGGAAGAGTTTTTTCTGGGCTCGAACCATCAAGGTGCCCTATCTTTCAAAGGATGAGGCTGAAAATTTGGCAAAAGAGTTGAAAACATACCTTGAGCAAAACACATAACAACCGCATAAACTCGGACTGGCAATTCCGCTGCGCTCCATTGCCAGCCGGTTATGCGGAGCGTTGGCGCCGCCTCCGACGGCGCCAATGCGGAGTTGAGCCTGCGCTCTCGCCCGACTGGTTGACGCCGCCTCCGGCGGCTAGCCAACCAGTCGTTCGAGACCGATAGGTTCCTCGCCTTACGGAACTAAAGTTCCGACGGCGAGGAACCTACGGCTCAACTCCGCATTATGTACCTAAACAACAGGGGGCTCTTAAATGAAGCCTGTATTTGAGAAGCCAAAAATATTCATAAGCCATGGACACGCAGGCGAATCTCTAAATATTTTTAGGTCATTTCTGGAATCACTAGAGTTTGAGGTGATAGTTGTAATAGATGAGCCAAGTAGCGGTATGGCTCTTTCCCAAAAGGTCAAAGCATTTATTCAGGAAAGTGATTGCGTCTTAGTAATAGCGACACCAGATAACAAAGACGAAGCCACATCGACTTTCCAGCCAAGGGCGAACGTATCCCATGAAATTGGTTATGCTGAAGCGTTGGCAAAGCCGATAATTTATTTAAAGCATAATGACGTTAGTTTCGGTACAAATTATAGCGACAAAGTATGGATTGCATTTTCAGAAAAAGAGTATCATGACGCATACCAGCAGATTATTGAAGAAACAAAGAAGATAAAGCTTCTTTCAATCGTTGGAAAAATAAATAAAGAAAGTGTTAAGTCTGAAATAATAGAGAAAAGTTTGAAATTGGTAGATATTCTCAATATAAAAGACTACACGATTAAATCCAACATATTATACGAATTAAGTTTGGCTTTATATGAAAAGTCCGAAGTATTAACTGATGCAGAAACAAGAGATTTCTTTCACTTTTATCCCGAGTATACGCAAACCTGTGCTTATGACGGATACAAAAACGAGAATCTTGATGGCGCAATAAGGCTTATGTCGTTTTCCCTTCAGCTAAATCCGTTGTCATCACGAAAAGTAGACTACATATCCATGCTGAGTGATGCCATATATATTGGTGAAGGGATGCTTGATGAAGACATTAAAAAAGAACTCAATGCCCTCCTAATGGAAGAAGCCAGAAATGGTAATCTTTTTCGGAACGAAAAACATATCGAAAAAGTTGGCTTCTATCTGGACATTCTGAGCAGTGAAAATCGCCCCCTTTTCTGGGGTCACGCGGCTAATACACCTGAAATATCTCCGGATCTTGTAACTTATTTGAAGCATTTGATAATCGGCTTGTTTGGGTGTCAGGGTGCAAAACTGCCCCAATCTAACAAGCCATCAGGATTTCCCACCTTTTTGAGCACCAATCAATCTGACTGGTTGCTTGATGGTTTTCAGTTCAAGACACAACTTGAAGAGAAATTGGAGTCGGCCGTAGAAAATGAAAAGAGACTGATCTTTAGATTTCTGTCAAAGCACGTGACAGATGAAGATTCAGATGGATGCATTTCAATAATAGCGAATGGAACAGAGGATCTGGCAGCAAGGACGATATGGGTTATTGGCGAGGCAGGTTTAATCATTAACGAAAAGATGGTTAAGACATTTGAAGATGTTTTCGATCGAAAGCATCATAGGCTGATCGGAATTCTGGCAACAGCAATCGGAAAGCTTGGTACGAACCAGTTCAACGATCGGTTGATTAGTTCATTAATGGATTTCGAGTTTGATAGTAGAAGGCGGATAGTGTGGTGTATGGGAAGACTCGCGAGCCCGGAATTTAAAGAAGTTTTAGAGAGTCTTAATATCGAAGAGAACAATTTTGCGCTTCAAGAAGAACTATCATGTGCGTTGACAGAGCTATCCGAAAAATGAAAAAGACATAACCTTGCTGGTTCAGGGGACGGCAAAAAGCGCGCCGCCCCTGACCAGCCCGTTGAGCAGCCAAATAATAAGGAGATAATACGTGGCCACCAAGCATAATAACGGTGCCAACCTCGGCTTTGAAAACCAGATGTGGGCCGCAGCTGACAAGCTCCGGGGCCATATGGACGCCTCGGAGTACAAATACGTGGTCCTGGGGTTGATTTTCTTGAAGTACATCTCTGATTCCTTTCAGGCCAAATATAAGGAACTGGAAGCCTTAAGAGATACCGAATACACTGACCCCGAGGACCGGGACGAATATGCTGCAGCCAATACCTTCTGGGTTCCTCAGGAGGCCCGCTGGGAAAAGCTGCAGGCCAATGCCAAGCAGCCGACCATAGGTAAGTTGATTGATGATGCCATGGTGGCTATTGAAAAGGAAAACCCGGAGCTCAAGGGTGTTCTTCCCAAGGACTATTCACGCCCGGCCCTGGACAAATATCGCTTGGGAGAATTGATTGATATTATCAGCAAGATCGGTCTTGGAGATGATGAGTCAAAATCAAGGGATATCCTGGGCAGGGTATATGAGTACTTTCTGGGCAAGTTTGCGGCCTCCGAAGGCAAGGCAGGGGGCGAATTCTACACGCCCAGGTGCGTGGTCAAACTGCTGGTCAACATGATCGAGCCTTACAAAGGCAGGATCTTTGACCCTTGCTGTGGTTCAGGGGGCATGTTTGTCCAGAGCGAAAAATTTGTGGAGGAGCACGGGGGCAGACTGGGCGATATTTCCATCTACGGCCAGGAATCAAACCCCTCCACCTGGAGGCTGGCCAAAATGAATCTTGCCATTCGGGGTATAGAGGCCAATCTTGGCGGCCAACCTGCTGACAGCTTCCACAACAATCTGCACAAGGACCTGCGTGCCGATTATATCCTGGCCAATCCGCCCTTTAACATGAGCGACTGGGGCGGCGAGCGGCTGCGGGAGGATGCCCGCTGGAAATATGGCGTTCCGCCGGCAAACAACGCCAATTACGCCTGGATACAGCATTTCATCCATCACCTGTCGCCTGCAGGAATCGCAGGCTTTGTAATGGCTAACGGCTCCATGTCCACAAACACTTCCAGCGAAGGAGAAATTCGGAAGAATATCATCGAAGACGACCTGGTGGACTGCATGATTGCTTTGCCCGGCCAGCTTTTCTACACCACGCAGATCCCTGCCTGCCTGTGGTTTTTGTCCCGAAACAAGCAGAACGGCAAGTTCCAAGACAGGCGCAGGCAAACGCTGTTTATCGATGCCCGGAATATGGGCGGCATGATTGACCGGGTTCACAGAGACCTTTCTGATGAAGAAATACAAAAGATTGCCTCCACCTACCATGCCTGGCGCGGAGAAAAAGATGCAGGCGAATATAAGGATGTGCCGGGCTTTTGCAGAAGTGTTCCCACAGATGAAATTAAGGGACATGGCTATGTGTTGACCCCAGGCAGATATGTGGGCGCGGCCAAGATCGAAGACGACGGCATCCCATTCGAGGAAAAGATGGCTGAACTTTCAGCCACGCTCTACGATCAGTTTGCCGAAGCGGACCGGCTCGAAGCCACCATCAAAAGGAATTTGGAGGTTTTGGGCTATGGGGAGTGATTGGCCGGAAATCCCAGTAGCTGACGTATGTAATATTTTCCTTGGCGGCACTCCTAAAAGATCTGAGCCCACCTATTGGGGCGGGTCCATCAAATGGGCAAGTGCAAAGGATGTTGCTAATTGCCGAACTCGCTATCTGACGTTTACAGAGGAAACGATTACCCAAAAGGGGCTTGATAATTCAGCGGCTAAGCTCCTAGACAAAAATACTATTGTAATCACAGCACGGGGGACAGTTGGGGCATTATGCATGCTTGGTGAGCCGATGTCGTTCAATCAGACATGTTATGGCCTTGTGGGTCTACCTGGGACAAGCTCTCATTATCTCTATTATGCGTTGAAGGCCGCGATAGCACAAATACGCTCGATCTCCTACGGCACTGTGTTTGACACAATTACCATGAAGTCATTCACAAACCTTATGGTACCGCTGCCAAGTAGAGATCAACAGTTAGCCATTTCACACATCCTCGGCTCCCTGGACGACAAAATAGAGCTCAACCGCCGGATGAACAAGACCCTGGAATCCATGGCCCGGGCCATATTCAAGTCATGGTTCGTGGATTTTGATCCGGTTCGCGCCAAGGCTGAGGGTCGGGATACAGGCCTGCCTGAGGAGATTGCAGAGCTTTTTCCCGATAGTTTTGAGGATTCGGAGCTGGGGGAGATTCCTGCTGGATGGGAATCACGTTCATTATATGAGTCTGCAAAATACATAAATGGTGCCGCATATCGCAACTCCCATTTTACTGATGAAGAAGGCGCATTGCCCGTTGTCAAAATCGCCGAACTGAAAAACGGGGTTACAGGCCAGACCAAGTTCACGAAGACAGAACTGGACGACAAATACAGGATCAGCGATGGTGAAATCTTGTTATCCTGGTCGGGTAATCCTGATACCTCTATTGGGACCTTTGTCTGGTGTGGAGGACCAGCCTGGTTGAACCAACACATATTCCGTGTTCTTCCATATCAGGCAATCGAAAAGCACTTTGTATTTTACCTGTTAAAATATCTGCGTCCTGTCTTTGCTGAAATAGCGAGGGATAAGCAGACCACTGGTCTCGGCCACTTTACTGTTCGCGATATGAAGCAGCTCATAGTCGTACATCCACCTAAAAAACTCCTTGTCACATTTAATGATTTCGTAGGACCTATTTTTGATCAATCTTATGGCAATCTTTTTGAATCAAACACTCTCGCTTCCCTCGGCTATACCCTCCTTCCCAGACTCATTTCCGGCGAACTGCGTGTCCCGGATGCCGAGAAGTTTGTTGAGGAGGCTGGGGTATGAGGATCACTTCCTTAAAGTCGTTAAGCGGGTGTGGGGTTTTTCATGATTTCTCCTGGCCATCTGACCTTCCTGGATTTGGCCGGTACAACATTATTTACGGCTGGAACGGAACGGGCAAAACGACTTTGAGCCGGATATTCAGGGCCTTGGAACAAAGAATAACGCCAGCCATAGGTAAAACTACCGTCTGCATTGACGAAACCGATTTCTCTTGTTCGGAGTTCCCCCAGGCGAGGATTCCTATCCGCGTTTTTAACCGGGATTTTGTGAACGAAAGTATCTTTCCCTTAGAAGGCGGCAATGTTCCGCCTATATATGTGATAGGGCCGGAAAGCGCAAATAAGCAGAAGGAAGTGGAAAAGCTGAAAGAGAAACGAGGTGATGCAGAATCTGATGTCAACTCCGCCAAAACGAAGCGCCAGGAAGCAGAAAGGGCTCTTGATCGCTACTCTCAGGATCGCGCGCGGGTAATAAAAGACACGTTACGGTCATCAGGCCAGAATCCCTACAACAATTATAACAAGTCCGATTTCCATGATAGAGCCTTGAAGATGCTTTCTGATAAAGATGCCGCTAACCATCTTTTAAGTGATACTGACCGGGAAAACCTTCTCGCCCAACACCAAGCAACTCTGAAGCCGAAGCTGTCGGAGTGTAAATATCAGATGCCGGATTTACAGGAACTGGCAAGTATCACGTCTAACCTCCTTGCAAAGACAGTGTTATCGGAGACCATTGAATCGCTTAAAAATGATCACAATCTCAACGACTGGATCCGTCAAGGGCTTGGATTACACAAGGAAAGGCAAGCAGATATATGCTTATTTTGCGAGCAGCCACTACCGGAAGGCCGAGTTGCTGCACTGGAAGCGCACTTTAGTGCTGAATATGAACATTTTGTGAAAGCACTTAATGAGTATATTAGCAGCCTAAAGGCGATGCTGGAGAAGATATCCGAACTGAAGCTACCTAATAAGGCCGAACTTTACGATGACATGGCTGCTGAATATGAGTCTGCAGAGCAATCTCTCCAACAGGAATTTAACAAAATCCGTTCGTTCTTGGAGGCGCTTATTGACGCCTTTGAGAATAAGAAAACGAAAGTTTTTGACAAGCTCCACCTGGAGATAACCATACCAGAAACCAAAGCGGAACTCCCTGAACGACTGAATGAAGTCATTCGCAAACACAATAAAGCCTCGGACGAATTTCAGGACCGCGTGTCCTCTGCCCGTGATAGACTTGCTTTGAATCTTATTGCAGCAGATATTGATGAATTCTCCCGGCTATGTGAAGAGGTCCAGCAAGCGTCAAACGAAAAAAAACAGGCAGATAAAAAAGTGGAGGCACTTAACTCTAAAGTTACAGAGATTGAGAAGACAATAATTGAACATCGCCAACCTGCGGAAGAATTGAATAAAGACCTACGAAAATATCTTGGTCATAATGAACTCCAGTTAAAGGTGGAGAAAACCGGATACAAGATTATAAGAAATGACGAACCCGCTGAAGATATAAGCGAGGGTGAAATTACCGCTATTTCCTTGCTATATTTCTTAAAAACATTGCGGGACAGAAGTTTTGACTTAGAAAATGGAGTTGTTGTGCTCGATGATCCGGTTTCCAGCCTGGACGCCAATGCTTTATATTATGCATTCGGGTTCATGAGAGAATATACAGCAGAAGCTGGACAACTTTTTATACTTACCCACAACTTCGCCTTCTTTCAACAGGTCCAGAATTGGTTCAATTATTTCAAGGGGCGAAAACAACCAAATACCAGCCAGAAGTCTACCCGTTTTTATATGACGGATTGCACAAATAAGGGCAACAAACGCTGCTCCAAGCTAACTGCCCTTGACCCACTATTGGAACAATACAACTCTGAATATCATTATTTGTTTGCTCGCATTTATAGAAAAGTTCAGGATAATTCTAAAAAAAACCTTGAAGAATATTATATATTCCCAAACATGGCCAGGCGCGTTTTGGAGACCTTCCTATCCTTTCGGTGCCCTCAAATTAAAGGAGGTCTTAGGAGCAAACTTCATGCAAATGAATTTGATCAATCCAAGAAAACACGGATTCTTCGCTTCGTACACACCCACTCCCATAGCGGTGCTATTGGAGAACCGGAACATGACATGTCGATTTTAAGTGAAACAAATAGTGTGCTGAACGATTTACTTGATTTCATGAAATATCAAGATGAGAAACATTTTTTGGCAATGGAACAACTTGTAAAGAGTACTTATGGTGGTGAGGAGGGGGAATGAGTAATCCCGTTTTATCCGAAACCACCCTTGAACAAACCACCCTGGACTGGTTCTCCTCCCTTGGCTGGCAGACCGCCTTCGGCCCGGACATCAGCCCGGAAGGCCCGGCATGTGAGCGCGATTCCTATGATCAGGTTGTGCTTACAAAAAGACTCCGGGCTGTTTTAAAGGGCATCAATCCGACGATCCCGGAGGACTGCATTGAGGAGGCGATACGCAAAATCACCCGCTCGGAAACTCCGGGACTGATTGAAAGCAATCGCCGGTTGCATCGGATGCTTACCGACGGGGTGGATGTCGCATACATTAAAGAGGGCCGGGAGACTTATGACAAGGTCTGGCTCCTGGACCTGGAGGATCTGGAAAATAACGATTGGCTGGCTGTCAACCAGTTTACCGTGCTTCAAAATCGGAAAACCAGGCGGCCGGATATTGTTGTCTTTGTAAACGGCCTGCCTCTGGCTGTAATTGAGCTCAAAAATCCCGCTGATGAAAAGGCCACGCTTTACCATGCCTTCAATCAGATCCAGACCTATAAGGCGGACATCCCGGATTTGTTCAATTACAATGAACTGCTCATCATATCAGACGGACTCGAAGCCCGCGCCGGTACTTTAACAAGCGGCTGGGACCGGTTCATGCCCTGGAGAACCATTGATGGGAAAGAAGTGGCCCCCAGAGGTTCTGTGGAGCTGGAGGTTCTTCTCAAGGGGATTTTTAAAAAAAGCAGCTTTCTGGACCTGGCCTTAAATTTTACGGTTTTTGATGACGACGGGATTTCCATAGCCAAAAAGGCGGCGGCCTATCACCAGTATCACGCGGTAAACAAGGCAATCGAGTGCACCCTGTCGGCCTGTGGCATAGAAACAGACCAGGGCCTGCTTTATGCCCGCTTCCCCAGACATGACGAGCACAACCCGTTTGCTGTGCATGAAGACCAGGTGGAGTACGGGCAGGGGTCACAACACTTCGGCGGCCGCCGCATAGGAGTGATCTGGCATACCCAGGGAAGCGGGAAAAGTCTTTTGATGGCCTTTTTTGCAGGAAAGGTCATCCGCCATCCGGCCATGCAGAACCCGACACTTGTCGTTATTACAGATCGCAATGACCTGGATGACCAACTTTTTGGGACCTTCTCTTCATGCCGGGATCTTATCCGCCAGGTGCCGGTCCAGGCGGAGAACCGTGAACATCTGAAGGAACTGCTCAAGGTCCCGGCTGGCGGGGTGGTGTTCACCACTATTCAGAAATTTTTGCCGGAAAAAGGATATCAATATCCACAACTATCGTCACGCAGCAACATTGTTGTTATTGCCGATGAAGCCCACCGCAGCCAGTATGACTTTATAGACGGTTTTGCCAGGCATATGCACGACGCCCTGCCGAATGCGTCTTTTATAGGGTTTACGGGCACACCCATTGAGCGGGATGACCGCAGTACTCCGGCAGTGTTCGGAAATTATATTGATAAATATGATATTTTGCGGGCTGTAGAAGACGGGGCTACAGTCCCTATTTACTATGAGGGCCGGCTGGCCAGGATTGATCTCAGCGAAGAAGAAAGGCCCAAGATCGATCCCGAGTTTGAGGAGATTACAGAGGGGGAAGAAGAGTCAAAAAAACAGAGGCTTCGCACCAAGTGGGCCGCCCTGGAGGCCATGGTCGGGACCGAAAAACGCATAGCCCTGGTTGCAGAAGACTTGCTGAACCATTTTGAGGATCGTCTCCGGGTATTGGCGGGCAAAGCCATGGTAGTGTGCATGAGCCGCAGAATCTGCGTGGATATGTACAACGCTCTGATGAGGCTCAGGCCGCAGTGGCACAGTGAAGACGATGACAAAGGAGAAGTCAAAATTGTAATGTCAGGCTCGGCCTCCGATCAATCCGACTGGCAGCCCCACATCAGGAACAAGCAGCGGCGGGAGGCTTTGGCCAGAAGGTTCAAGGATCCGGAAGATCCTCTGAAAATAGTCATTGTACGGGATATGTGGCTTACAGGATTTGACTGCCCGGCTCTGCATACAATGTATATCGACAAGCCCATGCGCGGACACGGTCTGATGCAGGCAATAGCAAGGGTGAACCGGGTATTCAAGGACAAGCCGGGGGGTCTGGTGGTGGACTATCTGGGCATAGCAGACCAGCTCAAGCAGGCCCTGAACGATTACACTGAAGCTGGGGGCAGAGGCGATGCGGCTATCCTTCAGGAGGAAGCGGTTAATATAATGCTGGAAAAATACCATGTGGTTGTTTCCATGTTGCATGGTTTTGATTATTCCCCTTTCCTGGAGGAGTCATCCCAAAACAGGCTTTCCGGTATTGCCGCCGCCATGGAGCATATTCTGCAGCTGGAGGACGGGAAAAGGCGTTTTTTGAGAGAGATGACAGCCTTATCAAAAGCCTTTGCCCTTGCAGTTCCTCATGATGAGGCCCTTAAAATCCGCGACAAGGTCGGTTTCTTCCAAGAGGTCCGTTCAGGTTTGGCAAAATCCACCGTAAATGGGGAGGGCAAGACTCCGGAGGAACTGGATTCCGCCATACGGCAGCTTGTGTCCCGGGCTGTGGCACCACAAGGCGTTGTAGACATATTTGCGGAAGCCGGTCTTAAAAAGCCGGATATTTCCATTCTCTCGGACGAATTCCTTTCGGAAGTAAAGCAGCTTCCGCACAGAAACCTTGCCGTGGAGATGCTGAACAAGCTCCTGAAAGATGAGATTAGGACCAAGTCCCAGAAAAATCTCGTCCAGGCCCGATCCTTTGCTGAAATGCTGGATAAAAGCATACGCAAGTATCAGAACAGGGCCATTGAAGCCGCCCAGGTGATAGAGGAATTGATAAAGCTGGCCCAGGAAATGCGCGAGGCTTATAAGCGCGGAGAAAATCTCGGCATGTCCGATGATGAAATAGCCTTCTACGACGCATTAGAGGTGAGCGACAGCGCGGTAAAGGTACTGGGGGATGAAACCTTGAAAACGATTGCC
>PWSL01000339.1 GCA_003563255.1 Desulfonatronospira sp.
AGTACTACCGCATCAAAGCCGGCATGCTTGAGTGCCGGTCCGAAATAACCAGCCGCCTCAGACTCTCCAAAGCCGCCGGTCAAAGGATTCATGGCTGCTGCTGTATAACGGTTGAAGCCTGATATTCCGCTGCCGCAGAGTACGGATGCCGCAAACACCAGAACATTGTCCGGCCCCAGGGGATCAGCCTTGGGCGGAATTTCCTTGAGCATATACCAGGAGGCAAGGGACCCGCCGCCCCAGTAGGTGCGGTACCAGGCCTCATCATGCTCATCCACGGACCAGGTCTGGTTGGTCAGATCCACGACCAGTATTTTTCCGTTGTAACCAAAAGGCATATGAAGACTCCTTTAATGGTTTTGTCAATTAACACTACAGCGAAACTTCAAAAAATTATAACCTGTCTCAATTGGGGACAGGCACCCCCGCACTTATTTATCTGAAGGATGATTGACAGGTTTTAAAAATAAGTGCGGGGAGAGCCAGTCCCCGGAGGTCAATAAATAAGTTTCGCTGTAGTGTTAAGAAAAGTCATAGTTTTCAGGTTTTAAGCTGTAAGAAAATGGCTGGCTTAAATAAAAGCAGTCAGGTCCTCCAGACATGCAGCCTGAAACATTATTAACCTTCTACCTGTATTAATTTTCTTTCCTGAACGTCTGCATACAGGCATACAGCGCGGGTGAGCCACCGGTATGCAGGAACAGGACATTGCTGCCCCGTGGAAAATGTCCGCAACGGACCAGATCCAGGAGGCCGGCAGCCGCCTTGCCTGAGTATACCGGGTCCAGTAAGATGGCTTCATGCTTGGCAAAGATGCGAACCGCCTCGACCATGGAGTCCGTGGGAAGGGAATAGCCGGGGCCGACATACTGGTCGTAGCAGACGACCGCCTCCCTGGGGATGGACATCTTCATTTCCAGCTTTTGCGCAGTCTCCTCAGCCAGGTTGTGAACGATGTCTTCCTGATCTTTCTTGGGTCTGGAGACGTTGACTCCGCTGACCGGGATATTGGCATTCGTGCCGAACATGCCTGCAACCATGCCGGCGTGTGTACCAGCGCTGCCGGAGGGCACGACGATGTGGTCGATGCCAAGGTGCGCCACATTCAACTGGTTCATGATTTCTTCTGCGCAGACCGCATAGCCCAGGGCGCCAATGGCGTTGGACGCTCCTCCGGGGACGATATAGGGTTTTTTACCATGGGATTTCAGTTCATCCCCTTTTTTGCGCATTTCGGCCATCATGTCCGAACCGCCGGGGACAACAGCAATGCTCTTTATGTTTAACAGGTCGAATAAAAAGTTGTTTCCGCTTGCTTCAGGGCTGTAGGTTCCCTTGACCCGTTCTTCCAGTATCAGGTGGCAATCCAGATTTTCCTTGCAGCACCAGGAGGCCGTCAGCCGACTGTGGTTGGACTGGACCGCACCGCAAGTAATGATCGTATCCGCTCCCTGTTCCAGAGCATCTGCCAGGCTGAATTCCAGTTTGCGGGTTTTGTTTCCCCCGCCGGCCCCCGGCAACAGATCGTCGCGCTTGACAAACAGATTGACATCCTTTCCCAGGGCTTTGCTCAGGTTTTCCATGCGCTCGATGGGGGTAGCTCCTTGCAGGTAGGCACGACGGGGAAACTTGGTAAAGTTCATGATATTCACTCCTGACTGTTATGATTAAATTAGTATCTGTTTAGCGTTTTTTTAGGAAAGCAGGGGACAGGCCCCCCACACTTATTTTTCTGAAGGAGGTTTGACGGAATTTTTTAAAACAAGTGCGGGGGGAGCCAGTCCCCGTACCACATGCAAAGCGCTAAACAGATACTGAAATAAGTAACTCAAAGCTCGAATACAGCCTCAATCTCAATATCAGCGCCCAGTGGAAGGGCTGCCACCTGCAAGGCTGTCCTTGCGGGGTACGGCTCCTTGAAAAACTGGGCGTAAACCTGATTTACGGCCTGAAAATCGGCCATGTTGGTCAGAAACACCGTAACCTTGACCGCCCGATCCAGGCTCGTACCACCGGCCTCGGCAATGTTTTGCAGATTTCGCAGACATTGTTCAGCCCGGACCTGTATGGAATCCTGAAGCATGTTTCCGGTTTCCGGATCCAGGGGCAACTGGCCTGAGGTAAAGAGCAACGATCCAGAAGCTACTGCCTGGGAATAGGGTCCTACTGCTTGCGGAGCCTTGTTGGTGTGAATAACGGTTTTCGACATGTGTTTCTCCAGTGATGGTTAAGTTATAAAGTTGGGGATCAGTAACCCAGGGCTGTTGGCAGCCACAGGACGATTTGCGGAAAAAAGACCATAAGGATGATCATGCCTATGGTAACGGCACAAAAGGGCAGGGCCTTCCAGGATATTTCTTCAAGAGAGACATTGGCGATACCTGAGGCAATGAACATATTTTCCCCCAAAGGAGGTGTGGAAAACCCCACACCGCAGCAGCAGACCAGAATGATGCCGAAGTGAATAGGGTCTACTCCCAGAATGGTCATAACCGGAAGCAGGACCGGAGTGACTATCAAGATAAGGGCCAGGGTTTCCATGAACATGCCCAGGAACAACAGAAACACGACTACCAGAATTAGAAGAAGATGGACGTCAGAGGTTATGCTCAACAAATGCTGGGCGATGAGATCCGGGATACGGTTCTCTACCAGGATTCTGCCGAAGGCGAAGGCCGTGAACATAATGATCAGTACGCGCCCGGTCAGCCAGGACGTTGTGGTCAGAGATTTTTCCAGGCCTGCAAAGGTGATCTCCCTGTAGATGAAGATGCCCACGAACAGGGTATAAAAAATGGCTACTATGGCTGCTTCCGTGGGGGTAAAGATTCCGGAATATATCCCGCCCAGGATGATCACCGGTGCAAGAATGGCCCAGATACCGTCCTTTACGGCCAGCAGGAACCGACGCAGGGAAAACTTCTCCATTTCGTCGCTGTAGCCGGTTCCCCGACAGCGCAGATAATGGACTATAATCAAACCCATGGCGATCATCAGACCGGGAATTACGCCGGCTATAAACATCTTGACGATGGATTGCTGGGCGGTTACGCCGTAGATGACCATGGGGATGCTGGGGGGGATAATGATACCGATTCCTCCGGCACTGGCCGTGGCCGCGCCGGCATAGCCCTTGTTGTAGCCCTTCTTTATCATTGCCGGAATCATCAGCATGCCCACGGCTGCGGTAGTGGCCGGGCCTGAGCCGGAAATGGCTCCAAAGAATACGCAGGACAAGGTTGTGGTGATGGCCAGACCGCCGCTGATCTTGCCTACCATGGTCTCAGCGATGTGTACCAGCCGTTTGGAAATACCGGCGCAATCCATCAGTGCTCCGGCCAGGACAAAGGCAGGCAGGGCCATGATGGGAAATGAGTTGACCGAATTGAAGGCGATCTGGACAATACTGGAGAGATCTGTTCCCACATAAATGAAGGTGATCATGGCTGAAACGCCCAGGGCTACGGCAATGGGACTTCCCATTAGCAGCAGGATGACGAAACACCCGAAGAGGACGGTTGCTGGTGACATGATGAGCTCCTTTTAGTTACCCGACTTCTCGACCAGTTTTGTCATGGCCTCAGCGTCAACCTTGTCAACATCGCCCATTGCCTCTTTTTGGACATGCATAATGTAATTAACCTGTATGATGCGCAGGCTCATCAAGGTGAAGCTGATGGGAAAGATATAATAGAGATAGGCCATGTTCCAGCCCAGTGCCGGGGAATGAAAGGCAAATAACTGCATATTGTTGATGACCTTGATGCTTTCATGGATCATGGTCACATTGAAGCCGATCCAGATCAAATCAGTGAATATCTGCGAAAATTTGCCAATCGCCGGGCGAAACAGTTTGAACTGCATTGTAACTCTATTGTGGGCATACAGTCTGGCAGCATAGGACGCCCCGAAGAAAACGAACCAGACAAAACAAAAGCGGGAAAGTTCTTCGCTCCAAGGCAGAACAATATTGAATGCGGCCCGCAGGAATATCTGCAAGAACAAAACGGTGACGAAAAAAGACAGCAGGACCACGCAGATGTATCGTTCCAGGTTGTCGAGAATGTGCAATATTTTTTTGGCCATAAGGATTTCTCCAGGCGGTTAGATGAACATAGAGGGGCATAGCTCCAACGCTTGCTGTTTAGGAGAAGGTGTCGCTGCAGTATCAGCAAGACAGCCTGTCATATGTATGGATGTTTGCACGATAATGAACAACAACTCTGAACATATGTAAAAATGACCCCTCCAAGGTTCTGTGTCCCTGGAGAGGTCAAGGTCAGATATTGAGGTTACTTGCCAAGATGCTCGCGCATGGTGTCGATGACTTCTTTCCCGCCGACAAAGTCGTAATACTCAGGCCAGACTTTTTCCATGGCTATTTCCCGCCATTTATCCTCGTCTTCCAGTTCGCACACCTCAACGCCTTCGGCCTGCATAGCCTCTTTGGCTTTTTCGGCTTCTAAAACCTGAAAAAGCAAGCCGTATTGCTGGGCCTCGATCCCGGCTCTAATGATGATTTCCCGGGTCTCGTCGTCCATGTTCTTTAAGGTATTGACGCCGATGATCATTGGTTGCAGAGAATATTGATAATGGGTTTCAGTGATATAGTCCTGCACCTCGTGAAACTTCATGGTGTAGTTGACTATGTAGGGGTTTTCCTGTCCGTCCACTACTCTCTGCTGTAATGCGGTAAAAGTTTCGGCCCAGGCCATGGGGACCGGGTTGGCACCCCAGGCTCTGAAAGACGCCAGGATGACCCTGTTTTGCGGAACACGGATTCTTAGACCCTTGATGTCCTCCAGATTGCAGACTGGGCGGCGGGAATTGGTCACATAGCGGAAGTTGGAGTAAGTCCAGCCAAGGATTTCAAAACCTCCCTTTTCCTTGCTGATCTCGTTCCAGTAGTTACCGAGATAACCTGTGGTAGCCTTGACAGCATCGTAGTGGGTTTCAATAAGGTAGGGATAGCTCAGGGCCGCGTACTGGGGTATAAAAGGCGCCACGTTGCCCACGGCTACTATGGCAACTTCCAGTTGTCCCATACGTACATTTTGGAGCATCTCCGGTTCCTGACCCAGGGCGCCGCCAGGAAAGAGTTCCACCCTGATGTCACCATTGGACAACCCTTCCACGACTTCCTTGAAACGCTGGGCGAAAGCACCCTGGTCCGAATCAATGGGATCACCCATACCGACCCTGATGACCTGCTGGGCGGAAGCGCTTACTGCCATCATGGCGAATAACATAAAAAAACATACTGCCAGAAGAATAACTTTTTTAAACATCTTGGTTCCTCCACAACGTTAAGGGTTTATTTGTCGCATCTCCGCAATAAGATACACGCAACGAGAATACCAGCGCTTGAAGTACTCCACCTCCTCAATTTTCAGTTACTGATAAATAACTCCGGGCCATCAAACACCGAAAAAAGCATCTGAAATTATATTTCGCCAAAATGAAGAATACCAGCTTGAACCCATTTTTGTGCTCCGCCGAACGCTGATGAGCAGGGGATGAGTATCATCTTTGAGCTGTACATTTGATCATCGACGATCAAGGCGGTTATCGAACCTTAAATACTGAAGTAATCTTTATATACATTGATTACGTCTGATTTTGTAACATTACGTGGATTCGTAAGCTGCATTCCTGATGATAATGTTTCATCAGCCATTTGTGTCAGCTTGTCCTCGCTGACAGCCGATCCATCCACAGGTACATTCAAAGAAAGGTCATCCAGGAGCCGTTCTACAGCGAATACAGCGGATTCCGCTTGTTCCATTATCCTGTTTCCCGGGGCTGTACCCTCCAGCAACAGAGCCATCTCTCTGTACTTTTCCGGACATGCAAGCATGTTGAATCGCATTACAGCCGGCATCAGTACAGCACATGCAGTACCGTGCGGCAGGTGAAAGTGGGCTCCCAGAGGGGAAGCCATAGCATGAACCAAGCCTAGTCGGGCGGTATTAAACGCCATCGATCCCATTGAACTCGCCTGGAGCATGGCTCCTGCGGCTTCAGTATCAGCGGGATCGGCGACAAAGCGGCGCAGATATTTGCCCACGAGCAGGAAATTTTGCCGGCAATAAGCATCTGTAATGTGTGTTGACCATTTGGAAACGAATGCTTCAGCACAATGGGAGAGTGCATCCATACCGCTTGCAGCGGCTACATGGGAGGGGAGCTTTTGGAGCAGGAGGGGATCAAGCAGGGCGACCTTGGGGATTTGCATGCAGCTGCGAAAGGAGAATTTGTAGTTGCGTTCCTCATCGTAGAGAACCGCGCCAAAGCTGAGCTCACTGCCGGTTCCTGCCGTAGTGGGAACGGCGATCGATGACAGGGGCGGGTTGCAATACTTTTCGGGACCCTCATAGGCAGGCAGAGGTCCCTCGTTTGTGGCCAGGCAGCCAACGCCTTTTCCCGTATCCATGGTGCTTCCACCGCCGACCAAAAGCATAATGTCGCACTGTTCTTTTTTTTGTAGTTCTGAGGCTTTCATGACGGAACTCAGCGTGGCATTGACTTCTACCTGATCGAACACGACAAACGGCAGGTTTTCCTTATTCAGAGACTCTAAAATGCCTTCCAGTAATCCTGACTTAGCCACTCCAGGATCGGCGACAACAAGGACTTTACTGCCATTCAGCGTCTTGACCTCTGCGCCTGCTTCAGCCGTAATCCCGACACCAAATCTGATTTTAGTGGGGCAAAAAAGATCAAACGGCCTGTCTAAGCTCATGATTCGCTCCTTTTTCGTGGAATGTGGTTTAATCGTTGCGCAAGTTATAAATTAATCAGGTTTTTGTGGACGTGAAAATCCCAGTTCTCGTCCGGGAAGAATTTGTTAAGACGCCAATCGCATGACCGGGCATGACCTTCCATGCCCTCTATCCTGGAAAGCCTTGAGGCAACAGCGCTGAAACGCTTGTTGGCAGCCCTGTCGATCTCCTGATATGTACAGATTTTTAAAAACTTGTGCACACTCAGGCCTCCGCTGTGATGGGCGGCCTTTCTTGTAGGAAGAATATGGTTTGTTCCAGAGCACTTGTCACCGTGAACAACCGTACTTCCTTCTCCCAGAAAGAGAGAGCCGTAGGACCGGAGGTTTTCCAGCCACCAATCCGGGTCTGCGGCCAGAATCTGGACATGCTCAGGGGCATAGGCATCGCAAAGCCGACATATCTCGTCACGGTCGTTGCAGAGTATGATTTCGCCGAAGTCAGCCCAGGCGGCTTTCGGGACATGGTGATTGGGCATGTCCGCGATCACCCTTGGCACCAGGTTCAGCACCCGGTCCGCCAGACCCCGGCAATCAGTGAACAGCCAGACCGGTGAATCCGGGCCGTGTTCCGCCTGAGAAACGAGGTCAATGGCAATAGTCATAGGGTCCGCACTGCGGTCCGCGATGATCGCTGATTCCGTAGGACCTGCATACACATCGATCCCGCATGTTCCGTCTCCTGCCAGCTGGGCTTTGGCTTCGGCCACGTAAGCATTACCGGGACCAGCCAGGATGTTGGCCGGCCTGTCTGAAAAAATGCCGTAGGCCATGGCCGCAATTCCCTGTACGCCGCCGAGTTCAAGAATCATGTCCGCTCCGGCAAGATCCATGGCAAAAGCTACAGCCGGGTCGATACTCTCTCCTCTGGGAGGAGAGCAGGCCACCACAAAGGGTACCCCAGCAGCCCTGGCAGTAGCTACACTCATGACGGCCGAGCAGGTATGGGCGAATCGGCCTCCAGGTACGTAGCACCCGGCTACATCCACCGGCATAACGCGCTGCCCCAGGCGCACGCCGGGATGGGGACGGACCTCGAAATCCTGAATGCTTTGGCGTTGCATCTGTGCAAATCTAAATACCTGGTCATGAGCAAAACAGATGTCAGTCTTGACCTGTTCCGGAACTCTGGCAATCAACCGCTGCTTTTTGTCCTCCTGGAGCACGAACTCTCCTGACCAGCCGTCGTATTGCGCAGCCATCTCCCGGACGGCGGATTCACCCCGGGTTCGGATGGCATCGAGGAGAAGCGCAACAGTCTCTTTGAGCCTGGAATTGCCGTATTCAGAGGTTTTGATTGCAATTTTAACTTTTTGCATAGGGCGGTGATTTCTAACTATTTTGCTGGCATGAATTTAGAATTTTTTGCAAACCAGCCGTCTTTCAGCCTGTAACCATTCAGGGTATCGTCGATGGTGATTACTGGCCGGTATCCTTCGTTACCCGAATGGTTAACCCAGCTTGATTGTAAAGCATTGACTCCTGTTTACTGACAGTCAAAATAGCTGTCAATATTTTATAAAATATTTTTTTAAATTTTTTAAATAATTTTTTATGTCAAATTGCTCTTAACTTTGTAAGGTTTTTCATGTAAACACCTTGTCATATCAGCTTTTAGGTGAATACCTATATAATTTGGGCCGTATTGGAGGATTGACTGGATGAATTCTCGCACAATCCAAATGTGCTTCTGGATGGAGAAAAAATGGAAAACAACAAATGTGATTTGAAGTCTCTGGCGGCTTATCAACGGATCAGGGATATGATTATTGCCAGGGAAAAACTACCTGGAACTCACCTTGTAATCTCGGAGTTGGAGGATGAACTGGGAATAGGCAAAGGGCCGATCCGGGAAGCCTTAATGCGCTTGGATCGTTCCGGTCTGGTGCGGAATATTCCTTATAAGGGTGCTGTAGTTGCTGAGGCTCCGCGAATGCGGGAGATTGAGATCATATATGAAATGCGGGTCAAGCTGGAAACGACTCTGGCCCTGGAGGCCATGAGAAATGTGGATGAGCAAGACATAGCCAAGCTTGAATCCATACTGTCTGAAATGGATCCAGGACTGAATCTCCATGAATTATACCACCTGGATCGTAATTTTCACTCTCAGATTTACGGATATTCAAGGCTACCTCACCTTTGCCTGGTAGTGGACAAGCTTATGGAGTCCGTAGACATTTTCCTGATCAATCGTCCCCGCGACAGCAACTATTTAAACCGTATGCATGCGCAGCACGATCAGATTCTGGATGCCCTCAGAAAAAAAGATGAGGCCATGCTCAAAGAAAACCTGCAGCAAAACATAAAAAGCGGGCTGAAGCTGATTAAAAAGGTGTATAGCCCATTTATGCTTTAGACGCTTAGTACAAATTTCAAACAAACATGGAGGTATTGTCCAAAACCGGGATACGGTTTTGGACAAGGCTGCCTTTTCATTTGTCACGAGAAACGAGTGACAAATGAAAAAAGTTATCCTGTCTTCCTTGGCGACCTTTGCGCCTTTGCGTGAGAATATGTTTTTGGGTTGCGGGCAAAGCCAGCGTTAGACGATTATTATCACAGGTCCAGTTTTTTTATTTGCTTTTCCAGCATTTCCATTTCCCGCTCCATCCTGGCCAGCACCTGTTCTGTTTCCAGTTCGGCCCTGGACCTGTGCATACTGTTGGCCAGCCTGCAGACAGCATCCAGAGCCGTGAAGAGCAGACCGGCTGGGGCATTGAGCAGGGCCTTGTCTCCTGAAACATACTCCTGGGGCATAAAAAGCAGGCCAGTCAGGGAAGATACTTTTTCCCGGGAGAGTATTATCTGAATGCTGTGCTTTTCCTGAAACCTTGCCTGTAGTTTTTTCACCTCATCCCAGAAAAGATTTTCCGCCATACCCATTTTTTGCTCAAAATTTATCAGGAATCGGATAATGAGATAGTTTAGCATCTGTTGAGAGAGAGCGGCCTTT
This sequence comes from Desulfonatronospira sp., assembly GCA_003563255.1. GTDB lineage: Bacteria > Desulfobacterota > Desulfovibrionia > Desulfovibrionales > Desulfonatronovibrionaceae > Desulfonatronospira. Next base: position 9,738 of record PWSL01000339.1, read on the forward strand.
ATGTTTTCTTTCTCCAGAAAAGCCCCCCGGACAAGATAAGAAAACTCTTCCCGGGCCATCTCCTGCAGCCTGACTTCCATGGCTTTAATCTGTTCACGGGAAAGTGTTGCATTTTCATCGATGTCTAGATTTTCCAGATCATCCGGACGCAGTACCAGGGTGCAGCCGGTCTGGTCCGGGTCATTTTTTACAGCAACAGCATAGCCCACCAGACTGGCCTTTCCCCCTGGGCTATGGACCTGGATCCTGTGCAGGCAGTCCGGCAGTTCCCAGGAGCATACACGCTGCAGCACCTTGTGAAAAACCGGGTCGCCATAACCTGCAAAATGAAGCCCGGCATTATCCGGGGATGATCCATATTCAAATGTCTTTCTGGAAGAAGTCAGCAGAGTTTCTTCCGGGACACCCTCTATGTTGCGCAGGATTATGGTCTTGTGACCGGCTGAACCGTCAACTTCGCATCCGCAGGCCTGAAGTGTCCTGGAACCCGACAGAATGGACCAGATAGTATCCATATTAACTGGGCTTTCAGGAGTAAGACCGGACTGTTCCAGGTTGGCATAAATCTCATAAAGCTCCCTGGCCGGTATTTCCCTGCTGGCTATTCTGGACCTGGTCTCCTCCAGTCTTTTTCTGACCCTGGTTTCCAGGGCCTGCTGGTCAATCTTTCCATCAATAAGCTCCTGAAAATCCTCCTGCCCCACCGGCAGAAGAGAGAGTTGCTGTGAACCTACAATACTGTCCACAGAAGACAACCGCTCCAGCAGGCGTCCGTAAACCAGTGCCTCAGCAGAATCAGCATAACACAGATTGATCACCTGCACACTTTCATTTTCCTGTCCGATACGATCGATGCGCCCGATGCGCTGCTCCACCTTCATGGGATTCCAGGGCAGGTCATAATTGACAAGCAGGTCTGCAGTCTGCAGATTGAGCCCTTCAGCTGCGGCATCCGTGCAGACAAGAATATCAATATCCTGATGCAGAAATAGGTGTTTGACGGTCTCTCTATCGGTACCCACCAGTCTTCTGGTCCGGGGGTTCATATACCGGGCGCCTTGTCCTGAATACATGCCCACAAGAATGCCGGGCTTTTGACGCACAAGGGTGTTTACAATGTCGGTCAGGGTGTCGAAAAACCTGGTAAAAATTACGGTCTGGGCGTATCTCCCGGACTGCTGTATACTTCTTTGCTCCAATATGCCAAGCAGGGCCTTCATTTTCGATGACAGAGGCGGCAGACGCTCAAAATCATCGATCATCTCCCGGACAAAGCCCTGTTCCCATTGCAGGTCATCTACAGTTCTATTGCGCAGCACACTCTGAACCAGCTGCTGATCTTCGTCCCCTGCTTCCAGCAGGTCCTGCAGCTCTGTCTCGCTTGCTCTGTATTCATCAAGGGGCTCTTCCTGAGCTTTGAGAGTGGCCATGATCCTCTCCAGCCTCCTTTGCAGGGTCTGGGACAAGGCATAAAAGCTGGAGGCGAATCTCAGGCGCAGAAAACTCAGGTAAAATCCGATAGAAGCCCTGTTGGCTCTGTCGCCCTGGTTTTTAATGCATCCAGCCAGCCGGCGGCAGTATTCCTCCAGCCGGATGTAGCAGTGCCTTTCATTTTCAGTGTACGTGATGCGCTGCAATGGCAGAATATGCCTCTTGGCCAGATTGTCCTGCAGTTCACCCTTTTCCTTGTATATTTCCAGCAGGGACCTGGTGTGTCTGAGCATGACCCTGGACAGGGGTGATGCAGCAAAAAACAACCTCTGCATGCGTTTGAGATCCCTGCCCCTGGGTACCACTCCCCTTTCCCGGAAACGGCGGTAACTGGAACGGACTCTTGTATCCAGAACTGCCTTTTGCAAAAAATCCATATACATGGGATCATGTCCCTGAATATCTTCCAGGCATTGACGCAAGAACTCCCATTCTTCACTTTCGGGTTCATGGTCATTTACAATCCGGCTGAGAATTGAGAAATACCAGATGAACAGACCTGGATCGTGCTGAAAACTACTGACCCTGTTGGTGAGGCTGATCAAGTCAAAGACCTCCACAGGGTCCAACTGCATCGGGGTGGCTGTAGCCAGCAACAGGCAGTCCGTAGCCGGACGCAGGTTTCTGGAAATCAGCCTGTACAGGCTGCCGTACCTGGGTTCAGCCTGAACGCCCCTGTTGGGGTCCTTGCGGCGGGCATAATGGGCTTCATCCACAAGAGTCAGATCAAAACCAGGACATTGCTTCAACTGCCGGACAGGCTCTTTCCTGACCAGAAGACCCGTGGAAATAATGCTTAAATCCTCTTCAAAAAGAGAACCGGCAGGCAATGTTTTCTGGTGGGGATAAATACTTTCTTTTCTGGGATTCTGGCCGCCATACAGCAGTGAAAAGGGCAATAGAAACTTACCGGACATCTCCCGGAGCCATTGCCTGGTCAAACTGGCCGGGGCAGCTATGAGCACTCTGGGTGCTATGCCGGATAACACCAGTGAACGAATAATCAGCCCGGCCTCTATGGTCTTGCCCAGTCCCACCTCATCGCACATGAGATAGGAAAAAGGATAAGTGGATAAAATACGTCTGGCCACAACGGCCTGATGCGGCCAGGGCTTTACCGGGGCCGTCTCCATGCCCACATAGCGCCCATGCAGCAGATAAGGTCCATCTGCAAGCATGGCAAACTGCAGCCGCTCTGTGGGCGAAGGTGCAGCAATGTCCAGAGGGGCTGCACTCGTACCGTCAATCTCAGTAGGTCTGTGCACCTCTCCGGCCAGGTCCACCAGTTTGCGTTGCACAGCTTCGGGCAGGGACAAGACCTGGAAATGCGGGTGGGAATTGGTCCACAACAGGTCAAATTCCTGCTGGGCCTCCCGGGTACGCTGCATTTCCACCTCACCCTGCCAACTACAGTGAACATCTATGTTTTCAGCATTAACCACAAGGGCCTGTCTGGATTCATTGAGGGAACCAGACACATACAGGGCA